>JAPLNA010000096.1:8766-20072 GCA_026693065.1 Planctomycetota bacterium | reverse complement strand
CAGCGTCGATGACCTGACCGAGCGGCTGGAGTGTACGAAGCGGACGGTCCAGCGGGATCTGACCGTATTGCAGGACATCGGGTTCCCGGTGAGTTTCGAGGAACGCGACTATGGCAAGAGGTTCTGGAAGCTTGCCTATGGGTTTATCGAGTCGGAGAAACTTGCCCTGTCCGTGACGGAAATGCTCAGCCTGTTCCTGAGCCAGCAGCTGCTGGTGCCGTTGGCCGGCACCCAGTTCGGCGACGGTCTGGCCACGGCACTCCAGAAGGTCAAGGCGCTGCTGCCCGGGAACGCCCTGGAGTACTTCTCCGGCCTGGGCGAGACGATTCTGGTGAAGAACTCCGTGACCCAGGACTACTCCGCCTGCGACAAGCAGATCCGCATCCTCAACGAGGCCGTCACCAACCAGCGGATAGTCAAGCTCGTCTACCGATCAGCCAGCGAAAACCGGGAACTCAACACCCGGTTTGCCCCTTACGGGATGGTTTTGCTGAGCAATATCCTCTACTGCATCGGGTATCTGGACGAACATCGCGAGATACGAACGCTAAAGGTGTCGAGGATCACGGAGATCGAGCAGACGGAAACGGAGTTTGAGAAGCCGGCCACGTTCTCCCTGGCCGCCTACACTCAGGGCGCTTTCGGCATATTCTCGTCGGACCAGTACGAAACCGTCCGGGCCTTCTTCGCCGACTGGGCGGCGATGAACGTTCGGGAACAGCAGTGGCATCCCAGTCAGAAACTGGTCGAGGACGCGGGTGATACCATCGTGGCCGAGTTCGAGCTCACCAGCACCGTGGAGTTCAAAAGATGGATTCTGGGATTCGGGCGGCTCGCCAAGGTGCTGAAGCCCCGCAAGCTAGCCAAGGAAGTCGCAGAGGAGCTGGAGGCGGGCGCTGCCATCTACCGCGAATGATCCACGGGACCCACTGAGCCGCATCCCGCCGCCGATAGCGGGCCGAACCATAGACAGAGGCTTGGCTTGGGCTCTTGCCGGGCTGGTGTCTCGAGGCAGTGAAGCGACGTGATCCTCCCCGGGCTTCCGCGCGTACCGCTTCACGTTGCTGCATGCGTGAGCGAACCGGTCTTCTTCCCCCGGATCCCTCTGGATCACTGAGGCGGCAACCCCCAGACTCTCTGCCACGTTCAACTCCCATGCTCGTGGCAGGCACTGGCCACTTTCCCGACTCTGCGGTCAGGTTCGTAGCCGGTATTGAGAGCCGCTCACCGCACGAGTGGGAACCGGAGAGCCCCCGCTCTCCTTGGCGTCGCCTGGTAAAGAACCGTCGCGGGGCATGACCATACCTGACACACCCCCCGGGAAGAATAGGGCTGGCAGCAGAGAAGGAGAACGAAGGTGACAGCAGAGAACCAGGCAACGAGTTCCCGGACGCTGGCTACCGCCATCGCCGGGCTCGCGCCCGGCGAGCCCATCGGGCACGCCAATCTCACCCTCGTGCCTCTGCTGGGTGAGGCCCGTGGGCAGATCCTCTATCTCTTGGCCTCAGAGGCGATACGCGCGGGCTCACTGACCGTCACCGAGGTGGACCAACAGGCGATGGTCAGCGAGTTGCTGGCCACCAACTCCGGCCCGCAGAAGGTGTTCCTTCTGGACGGGGAGGAACTGGTGGGCGCCAAGCAGAACCGGATTCTGAACACCAGCATCCTGCTCCTGCCGGGCACGAAGATCCGAATCCCCGTCTCCTGCGTGGAACAGGGGCGATGGCGGGAGGTGTCGCTGACGCTCCAGAGCGGCAGTTGCGCCTCCTCCAGCCTGCGGGCCCGCAAGAGTCGGGACGTATCTGAAAGTCTGCGGCGATCGGGCAGGGCCCAAAGCGACCAGGGCGCCGTGTGGGAGAACGTAGCGTTCTTTGCTCGGGAGGTGGCGTCCGTGCGGCCGGCGGCCATGGCCATGAGCGACGTGATCTTCCAACGGCGAGATTCGCTTCAGGCGTATGTGGAATCCATGCCGTATCCACCGTATAGCCGCGGCGTGATGGCGGCCATCAACGGGCGGTTCGTGGCCGCCGACGTTTTCGACCGGCCCCAGACACTGGAAGCGGTGTGGCCGAGGTTGCTGACAGGTTATGCGATCGACGCACTGGCGCAGGGCAGGGAGGCACGGCGGCTGTTCACAGCGAAGGCCGCCAGCGTGCTTCTGGAGCGTGTGGGCCAAGTTCCCTGTGATTCGCGGCCTACGGCCGGGGCTGGGGAGGACTGGCGGATTGAGACGCATGACATTGTGGGGCAGGCTCTCGTGGTTGACGGCGTATGCGTCCACCTGAGCGTATTCCCCAACGACGGCGGCGAGGACCGGGCAGAACGCGAACCGGGAATCGCGCCGCCGTCGCGGAGACGGCGGACACGGTAGTCCATGGATGGGATGTTCGTGAGGCCTGCCGGCCGCGGCGAGAAGAAGAAACGTTCCGCGACGCCAGCAAGTCGGACCCTTGCGGCGGCCCGATAGGGCACCGCTGGACAGGACGATGGTGGGAGTGCCATGGAAAAGAAACAGGATCGGTCTGCCCTGGGGCAGGAGTCGGCGCAGTCGGCCGGGCCGAAGAAGCGGGTCTTCTTGGCCGACGATCATAGGCTCGTACGGGAAGGCCTAGCCGCGCTGCTGGATCGAACCGGGCAGTTCGAAGTCGTGGGCCAGTGCGGCAATGGCCTGGACGTCGTCGATCAGGCGGCAAAGCTCGGCCCGGATGTCGTGGTGTTGGACGTGGAACTGCCGGGCCTCAACGGCATTGACGTCTGTCATGGACTGAAACGTAAGCTGCCGGATACGGTGGTTCTTGTCCTCAGCATGCACGACGACGAGTCGTTTGTCATCCGGGCGCTGCAGAATGGGGCCCGGGGATACCTCCTGAAGGATTCCGCGGGGAGCGACCTGGCGGAAGCCATCAGGACCGTGATGGCCGGGCAAATGTTCATCGGGTCCGGCATCGACAAGAACGTCCTGAGCCGCCTTCACCGACCGCATGTAGAACCGTACGACACACTCACCTCGCGGGAACGCCAGGTGCTCCAACTGATCGCGGAAGGCAAGACGAACCGCAAGATCGGCGAAGCCCTTGGCCTGGCAGTCAAGACCGTGGATACCCATCGGATGCGTCTGATGCGGAAACTGGAAATCCATGACCAGACAACCCTGGTGAAGTTCTTCCTGAAACGAAACGGAGTCTGGCACCTCGGCAGTGGAGACGCATCCCCGGATTCCCGGAAACAGCTGTGACTGTTGCCGCCCGGATACTACGACATGAATTGACTTGAGGTCCTGACTCGCGTGATGATAATAGATAGCTCACTTGTTGCCGTTTTCGGCATCGGAGACGTACCATGATGATCGTCTGTCCGCAGTGCCAGCGAAAGCTGGCGGCTGATGATTCGGCGGTGGGCCGGCAGGCGCAGTGTGCCTCGTGCAAGACCACCTTTACGGTCACCGTGCCGGTATCCGGGCCTTCCGTTCCAGTCTCAGTTGCCCCCAATGCCTGGCCGGTGAACGCCCCGACGTCAGTGGCGGGAGGCGGTCATCCCCAAATCGGCCCAACGATAGCGGCATACGTGGCCTTGGCGGCAGTCGGATTGTTGGTCATGGCATTTTGTATTCCTTGGTGGGGAATCACCATAACACCTGACAGAAGCGATGGATACGGCGGATTGTCCCGTCGATCCGACTTCATGGAGAAGAGCCTGAAGCGCCAGGTGAGGAACATCGGTTGGTATGTGTCCTACACCCGCATTCTGGACATCGATGAGATGGAGGACGTGGCGAAGGGTAATCGAAGCTGGACCGGGCGTGTCTGGGGGTGGGACTGCGGCTCGGGCGTTGCGACGCTCGTGCTGGGCATTGCGGCCGCCGTGACCCTTTGTACCATGATGAGCTCGAAGATGTTTCGGGGATGGACGTGGATTGGACTCTTTGCAACTGCCCTGATGGGCGTTCCGGTCTTTGTGCTTTCGTTGATCTGGATCATTGTGTGCCCGAGCGAGAGCATCTCGCCGGTGTTATCTCAGGGCGCATACGCCGGCCCCTTTCTCGCAATGGTTGGCGGGCTAGTTCTCGCTGGAATCAGTTTCGCCGGGGGCGTCGCGGGGCTTCAGGCATTTGCCAGGGATGCCGCCCAGCGGGCCGGAGATGCGAAGGGCCGATAGTTACAACGAAGAGCCAGGAAAGATGCCCGCGACGGCCAGCATCGCCTTGCCCCAACCGTTCTGCGACCTCGGCCTTTGACGAAAATGCAGTTCGAACCTTCTGATTCTGAAAGGAGTTCCGTTGACACATCTGGTAGGGCCGGGTATACTTCCTCAGGTCGAACGTATTCACCTGAACGTGCGGTTGCCTTCGCGGCAGAATAGGTTGCCATTTCGCGTTTCTGTATGGGAGTGTTCGCAGAAAGGGTAACGTGATGCCTACGATACGACTTACAATTCGGCTGGGAGGCAAGAGTCGGGTTCTGAGTATCACGCACAAAAGGATCGTCATCGGCAAATCCGCGTCCTGCAACCTTCGCTTGCCTTTCCCTTGGCTCCGTAACGAGCATCTGGTCATCGAGAACTCCAACGATCTGGTTCGCATCAGGTCGGTCGACGGCGGGGAATGTGCCATGATGAATGGGAGGGAGTTGGCCAGTGACTGGGCGATTCTGCCCCCCTCCAGCAGGGTAGCAATCCCCGGCGGCCCCCACGCACACTCGCTCCTCCTCGATTTCGATTACAAGCCGCCGAAGCACAACGCCGTCATACTGCAAGGCAATGCCCCGTCGGTCACTGAACTGGACTGCGACTCCCCCTCGCAGTTGGTCACAGCATCCCCTCTTGATCAACAGGGCTGGGTGAATTGGGCGCAGGCCGATCCTAAACCTTCAGATAAGAGTATTGCATCGACGGCATCGATACCGGTGTCATCTTGCGGGGACAAGCCACGAGGGGCCCGGAAGATGCCTGTCCTCATAGGGATGGGTCTGTGCATGTTTGTCACGATTGTCGGCTTGCTCCTCTACAATGGGCACTGTCGGACGGTGGAGGCCGAACAGGTCAAGGCGGAGATGAGGTACGTGCGGGATCATCTCGTGCAGGCTGAGAATCTCCTGGGGAAAAGGGAGTATGTGGCTGCCAAGGCGGCTCTTGAAGCCGCTGCGCCGATTGCCAGAAAATATACCGCCCTGGCCTACGAGTTGAACAAGATTACCGCGTTGCAGGAGGCGGATGCGATCCGATTGGGAGCTGCTGGATACGTTGAGGAAGAAGGCCGCTGGCTGCCGGCAGAGACCGCGAGGGCATGGGCGGCGGCTCGCGAAAGGGATGACCCCAAGATCGCTTCGCGTGAACGCGAGGCCTCGGATGCCCTCAAGGCCGAGAAGTTCGACGACGCCCGGGTGGCATGCGAGGAAGCCTTGGCCCTGATGGCTTCCTTTCCTGTCAAGCCGCACCCGAAAGAGAAGGCCATAAAGGACCTGCTGGAGGCAGCCAAGGCCCAGGCCCAAGCGGCAGAAATGACGGCAAAGGGATTTGTTCTGTATCAGAACAAGTGGGTTACGCCTGACCAGAAGTTTCGGCTGGAACAACAGGCTAGAGGCCTTGAGGAGTATCGGAACAAGTGGATGACCAAGGACGAGGCCTTCGCCGCCAAGCAGACGGACAAGGGATTGGTTCTTTATGGTGGCAAGTGGATGACGCCGGATGACAAGATGATCGCCCAAGGCAACGTCCGATTTGAAGGGCAATGGGTTAGGGCAGAGGAAAAGGCCAGGATCATTGCCAAGCGGGAGGCAGATGCGCAACTGGAACAAGTACGGTTAGCTGTTGAGAAGGCGCGTCAGGATGAAGAACGCGAACGAGTTCGGCAGGAAGCGGCGAGAGCCGAGAAGCTCAAGGCCACGGCTTATGTCATGAGCCAGGAGTTTGCCAAGAAGAAACTCAAAGCTCCTGCCTCAGCGATCTTCCAGCCGTATGCGTCGGGTGACGTGATAGTGATCTACAAGGACGGATGGTTCGCCGTCAAGGCCGTGGTCGATTCGCAGAACAGTTACGGGGCGATGCTCCGGGCCACTTATTTCAGCAAGCTGAGGCCTGTTCCCGGATCTACCAGCACGTGGGAAACGGAGAGCACCTTCATTCTGAAATGATTTCCCGGATCACTCGATCCAAGAGGATGCGGCATGAGCGAAGAACAGGTTAACGCGACATGGATGGTAACTGTCGCGGGGAAGCAGTTCGGTCCCTACAGGGCGAATGACCTAGTAAGTTGGATTCAGAGCGGACGGATCCTGCCAGACACGGTGATTGGCAATGGCGATCAAAAGGTCACTGCTCAACAGTTCCTAGCCCAGTGCGTCGCTCCTATGGCGCCATCTCTCGATGTCAGACAAGCGACGATCGCGGCGCCTATTTCAGCGACGGTGGAGCCTCCGGCACTTCCGGCCCGAGCATGTCCCCCGGTGTCTATGGAGCCCCCGGTAGTCCTTGTGCCGATCGAAGAGGTGGCGTCACCCTCGGTTGCGCTCCCATCGTCTTCCATGCCCCAGGTTCCATCGAAGTCTGAATCGGCCTTGGAGCCTCTGGTTAACCGAGGGGCCGAGGTGGAGGACGACGATGTCGCGGAACGCAATCAGGTTGTCGTCATTGGCCGGCGACAGTCCGGGAAGACGATCTTCCTGGCAAGCATCTACGGCAAATTGTGGAGATCGCTGGACGGGATGACGGCCAAGGCGTTGAGTGGGGAAACTCACAAGCAGATGATGGAAATCAACCGCCTCCTCCAGCAGGGGCAATGGCCCAGTTCAACCACAGGCACTTCCGAAGTTGCCATGGAGATCGAGTACCACGGGAAGAAGAGGCTTCTGGTAACCTTGGACTTCGCCGGTGAGTTATTCAGCAAGGCCTTCGTCCGTGAGCAGGACGATGAGCCTGCCGTCCGGAATCTCCTTAGGCACATCGACCGAGCGGCAGCGGTCCTGTTGTTGATTGACCCGTCCGTTATTTCCGGAAAGGACGCAGACGCGGCTGTGGACGATGATTTCGGTATTGTACAAGCCGTGCAACGGATCCGGAACTGGCCCGGTGGCGACGCCGTGCCCATTGTCCTGGTCCTGACGAAGATGGACCGACACCAACGCCTGATTGATAGTGCCGGAGGTGTCAAGGAATTCGTCCGCCAGCATTTTCCTGCGCTGGTTCGCACCATGAGGGAGATCCCGATTTTCCAGGTGTCGGCGGTTCAGGTGGATATCGGAAAGAATGGCCTAGCCAAACCCAGGCAGGATTCCTCGCTTATCAACATTGAGAACCCGCTACGCTATTGCCTGTCCAAGATTGACCGTGCCGAGCAGGAACAGCAACGGTTGCAGACGCAGGAACTGAGGCGTCAACAGGCGATCCGCATGGAGCAAGAGGAGCACAGGTCTGCCCGGCGGCACAAGACGTTTTGGATATTGGTTATCGCCGGGGTGCTGATTCTGTGGATCTTCATCGTTGCGCTGATTGTAATCAAGCGAGTCTGAACAGAAGCCCGTACTGCAGGACTGAGTCATGCATATTGAGCGTCACGTATTCGGATCGTTTACCGGTTACGCTACCTTGGCCCGGTCTCCCGGCGCGACCTCGGACGACTGCCGGATCCTGGAAAGTGCCGCCTACAGCTTCGGGCAAAGTTACGACGAGCGGTTCTATAAGAATCTGTTGCAGTCGCCTTCCTATTTTACACGTGTACTTCGAGGCGGACGCCGGAGCTTGACCCGCGTGTTGGAGGGTGCCCCGGACGACAACGGGCGGCCTACGCTTCGAATGGTATCGCTCATTCTCTCGAAGCAAGACTGGGACGGCCAGCTCTGTGGCGACGTGGGCCTGCTGCTGGCAGACAGCCGAGTCTGGCAGTGGGACGGTTCTGGGCAGATAGCCGCCATAGACTTGCCAGTCCTCCCGCCAACTCACTCGATCCCTCGCAAGTACGTCCCACGGGTGCTGGCCTTGTTGTCGGTGATCGAACGGGGGTACACAGGGCGGCAGGGGCACGTTGTCACCGCAGGAGATATCTCCGGACAGGAAATGGCCTGTCTGGAGATGCTTATTCCTCCTTCCGCCCGAGGTGACTTTACAACCGCCTATCGTTCCTTGAGCCCTGAGTTGCCAGCGACGGTGAATTGCCTAGCTACGGAAGCGGGGTCGCAGAACCGCATAACGTTCCGATTCAAGCCCGACGAGGGGCCGCTGTCGCCTTATTCGCAATACCTTCACGATTCGGGATTGGCGTCCGGGTCAATTCCTTTGGAGACCATCATGGCCTATACCAATTTCGGCAAGCCTCCTGCGCAGTCCAGTGGGGGATCCGCAGATGTATCAAGTTACATACCCCCCACCGTCGTTCAACGAGCAAGTATCTGGCCCACCATAGCCGTGGCCATGCTGGCCGTGCTGCTCTCCGTGGGAACCTTTGTCGCCACCCAACTGCTTTCCGACAGCCGAATAAGGGACTGCGAGCAAAGACTCGCTCGAGGGGAGGCTGCCAACGTCAGTCTTAAGAAGGAATGTGATTCCATCGCTGCCTCCAATTCCGATGTGAACCAGAAGTTGCAGATGGCCATGGCTGCAGTGAACAAACCCGTGGCCCTGCCGTCACAGGGCCCAACGACTGCCCCGTCCCAGCAGGGCGTGGCTTCACCTTCTCAACCCCATGATGCGAAGACTGCGATTCTGGAAGCAACCACCAAACGACTTGACACTGATCTGAAGCAGACACGGGATGAACTCAAGAAGCTCGTAGAGGTATTCTGCAAGTCACGAAAGGCCCGGTGCGCCGAGCTATCCAAAGAGGCAAGCGATGCGTTAGCGAGAATTGATGGAGACAAGAAGCTCCCGCCAGCTCCCACCGAACTTATATCGCTGCAGACTCATCTGGCTGAGTTAACCGGCGAGTGGACTCTGGAAGACAACCAGAAGAAGTCGTTGGAGGATTTGAAGAAGCAGATCGACGCTGTCGTATTGCCCACGGCGTGCCTGGGCCAAGTCAAGCGTGACATCGAAATGTCGGAGAGAGTCCGAAAGAGTGTGGTGGAGGCCGGTGATGACGGGAAGACAAGGGATACAAAGGTGGCGCTAGTAATGGAACGTTCCGGGGAGTCGAGCAATACCCTCAAGAATGTTCCTGACCAAGTGCGACAAATCAACCTCAAGCCACAAAGAGAAGAATACCAGCGGCGAGCCAATGAACTCCTGAAGTGGGCCCAAGAGCACACGCCGAAGAAGAAGTGACCTCGCTAACCACGTTCTGGATATCCAATATGGCCAATTTGGCGATGACATATGTGCGGCAAGCCCGGAGTTTCATGCGGGAAGGGGATCCGGCAAAAGCTCTTGAACTCTTGGAGAAGGCGCGTGTCCTGGTTCGCGGGGATCGGGAAGTCGAGCGGCAGGTTCTCGAAGAGATGGCTGGCGTTTGCTCTGTTCTGGGCCGACACGAACAGGCTAGCCGTTGCCGTCAACGATTGGAGGTGTTGGTGCCGTCCTCTGTCCCTGTCACATCCGCAGTCGCACCGACAATTGCGTTGACCCTTGCGAAGGCGAGGCGATGGCCGGCGGTGGTAGGCGTTGGTGTGGTCGTTCTGATTCTCGTGGGGTGCGCGGTGGCCGTCACCGCGATGATCATGAGCAGGGAGGGCAAAACCGCTTCTTCATTGCCGTTGGCGGCAAACATGGCTGGGCAGCAACCGCCAACGACCCAGCCAGCAATTGTGGCTGGGACGGTCACGACTTCCTCGACCCAGCCGGTTGCGGCGTCACAGGCCGCCACCACAGTATCCAGCATGAACTCTCAGGGACAGTTTAGGGAGTCGATTGGCCTAGTGATTGTAATGTTGCGTTACAGTGGAACGGCCTCCGGGCAACAAGTGCAAATGGACATTCCTATTGCGACGGGGACGGCCTTTGCCATCCACGCCAAAGGCGTGATGTTGACAAACAAGCACGTTACTGAGGCGATGAACAATCCGGACGTTCCGCTGACGCTCCAGGACTTGGGCATGCCAACTCTCGCACTGCGGGATCGATATCTGATGGTATGTTTTGGGGCCGAATCCAAGGACCATCATCCGGCCAAGTTGCTGCACCAGAGCCAGAAGTACGACATGGCCGTCCTGAAAGTAAACCGCCACTTTGCGGCCCCGCTGACTCTCGCGGACGCGCCATGTAAGCAGGGGGGGACAATCAACGTCTGCGGTTATCCTGGGATTGTTCAGGATACGTTGAACAAATCTGCGGCCACACCTACGCGAGTCGTTGAGATTGTCCAAAGGTGGGGCCGGACAGGGCAGGCCAACTGGATTGACTTCTTCAGTTCAGACAGCTTCGACTCCACTTTGACGCGAGGGATTGTCAGTGCCCCCGAGCGCAATATCGATGGGGTGGCTTACCTTCAGACCGACGCGTCTATCAGCCAGGGCAACAGTGGAGGGCCCGCGATGAACGACAAGAATGAAGTTGTCGGAATCGTCACATTTGGACTCAAAGGTGGCAATACGACACTGTTTGGCAACTACAACTTCGCTCTTCTGATCCAGCAATTGCACGATGAACTGGACTACTATCTTCAGAACAACTGAAACAAAGGCCCAGCGATGACCGAAGCAGAAGCGGAGAACCGCGGGCTTTACGAGTTCCTTTGCCTGTCTCGGCAAAGGGTCTATCGGCTTGTATTTGTGCAGCAATTGTGCCGGTCGGCGTTCTGGGTCGGCATGGCGTGCATTCCCCTGATGTACTTTCGCGGGCGGCTCGGCATCACAGGGGGCGGCATCTTCGCGACCTATCTGTCAGTATCTCTGGCCGGCGCAGGTGTTTTGACGGGGCTGAAACACCTACAGCTTCGGCAGGTTGTTGCGGGGCTAGATCTTTCGGTGGATTCGCACGACAGAGTATCCAGCGGACTGGAATTCCTTGCCGACCCCGATCCGTTTAAGAGACTTGCCCTTCGCCAGGCCGAACAGTGGTTAGCCTTGCATTCCAGTAAGATTGCCTGTATTTGGAAATGGCCGAGGGAGACGCCCTTTGCCCTGGTGGTCCTCATCGCGATGTTGCTGCTCTGGTGGTTCTCGCCTTCCGCTACGAGTACGCCGCCTCACTCTCTCGTCGCGACGCCTCCATCGGCGGCGAGCAAAAGCAGGCCGGCCTCACAATCGCGACCAACATCGGAGCCCGCATCGGCCCCGAGTTCCCGCCCATCACCTCCGGGCCTGGCGGGGCGGGGTACGAACGGCAGCCAGCAACCAGGCCAGGCCGGAACCAGCGGCGGCCAAGCCGGCGGCCAGCAACCAGGC
>JAPLNA010000096.1:0-8616 GCA_026693065.1 Planctomycetota bacterium | reverse complement strand
GGCACAGCCGGCAGCCAGCAACCAGGCCAGGCCGGAACCAGCGGCGGCCAAGCCGGCGGCCAGCAACCAGGCCAGGCCGGTGGGCAACAACTTGGGCAGATGCGGAACGGGAGTTCCCAGCCAGGGGTGGGGCATGTTGAGCCGATTGGGGCATCCGGCAGGCAAGTTGGTGGCGTCCGCACCGGGATCGATGCGGGAGAAAGTGGCAAGCGGGAGGACGCAGCATCTCTGGAGAAGGTCGTTGAAGGTTTCATGGATGACCCGAACGGCGGCCTGAGGCCTACCACGGGACCTAGCCAGCCGCCGGTGGATTACGATCGGACCAAGATCAGCGAGAGTGAATTGGAGTCCCTGCCGCCGAACCGGCGGGCCATTGTGATAAGGTACTTTCAGGCGATGCGAGAACAGAAAGTGAATCCCCAGACCGCCCCATCATTGTCATTGGAAGCAGAGGAGCGTGACGTCGAAGCCAAGCTCGCGGCGTTCCGGAAAGGCTTTGGGCAAGCCCAGAGCCAACTACAGCGGATCATCGTCGGGCAGGAGTCTGTGGTGGACTATGTCCTGATGGCCGTATTTCTCCAAGGACACGTGCTGCTGGAAGGCGTGCCGGGCCTGGGTAAGACGCTCTTGATGAGCACGCTCGGGGATGTGCTCGGATTGAACGTATCACGAGTGCAGTTCACGCCGGACCTGATGCCAGCTGACATCGTCGGAACCCGGGTGCTTCAACAGGATGAGAAGGGGCACGTGCGTTTTGACTTTGAACGGGGACCGGTGTTTACGCAGATTCTGTTAGCGGATGAGATCAACCGGGCAACTCCCAAGACACAGAGCGCCCTCCTGCAGGCCATGCAGGAACGAAACGTTACGGTGGCCGGCGTGACGTACCGGCTGCCGGAACCGTTCATGGTCATGGCGACGCAGAATCCGTTGGAAAGCGAAGGGACATACCCGCTGCCGGAAGCTCAACTGGACCGATTCCTGTTCAAGCTGGTGGTCCGGTTTCCAACCGAACTGGAGTTGATCGAGATCGTTCGGCGGACCACGGAGAAGCGGGTCAACAAGGTCGAACGAGCCGTGGAATCGGCGGAACGAATCGTGGAGTGGGGCAGCCTTCTGAAACACGTTCCTGTGGCCACCCCCGTCCTCGATTACGCGGCGCGCGTTCTACTGGCGACGCATCCCAAGGAGGACAGCCCCCATTTCCAGGCCGTCGGCAAGTACGTCAGATATGGCGCCAGTCCCAGAGGATTGCAGGCCATGGTGCTTGCCGCCAAGCTCCGGGCCGCACTGGACGGCCGTTTTGCCGTCAGCCGCGCGGATATCGCCCAGGTCGCCAAGCCCTGCTTGCGACACCGCATCCTTCTGACCTTCGAAGCCGAAAGCGAAGGCATCCGTTCCGACAATCTGATCGACAGCGTTGTTCAGACCGTGAACTGATCATGGAATTGTCATTGACCCTATGAAGGTATCGCGTGCCCCAGTTCACGTTCCATCCGAATGACCTACACCGGCTGAACCGGTTGATGTTTGTATTGCCCACGGCTCGGCTGGACGTCTCCTCCGGCGGGCACCGGACCCCTCGTGCCGGTGAAGGCACCGACTTTCTTGACTTCAGGCCGTATACTCCGGGCGACGATTTCCGCCGAATTGACTGGAATCTGTACGGGCGACTGCGGCAGTTGTTCGTGCGTCTGAACGAAACATCCAGGCAGCTGTGCGTCTCTCTGCTGCTCGACAGCAGTACGTCGATGCTCTTCGGTGACCCGATCAGCAAACTGCACCAGGCGCAATCGGTCGCATGTGGGTTGGGCTTCATCGCCCTGAAGAACGGCGACAGGGTCAACGTGATGAACTTCGCCGATGGAGTCAAAGGGGGTCTGGGGCCGTTAACGGGCATCCGGTCGCTGCCGTCGCTGGTACGGTTTCTGCAACAGGTCCAGTCAGGCGGATCGTCCGACCTGGGATGGCCGGCGGCGGGAAGGTGCTGGTAATCCAGATACTCGACCCCCTCGACCTTGGAATCGGGCTGAGGGGCAGCCTGCGGCTGCGCGACAGTGAGACAGGCCGCCTGGTCGACGTTCATGTTAACGAGGACGTGCGAGCGGCCTATCAGAAACAGTTCGAGGCCCACCGCCGACAACTCGAGGATTACTGCCTCAAGCGACAGCAACTCTATGTCTTGGCCCACACGACGGACAACTACCTTGAGTT
This sequence comes from Planctomycetota bacterium, assembly GCA_026693065.1. Taxonomy (GTDB): domain Bacteria; phylum Planctomycetota; class Phycisphaerae; order SM23-33; family SM23-33; genus JAPLNA01. Next base: position 6,402 of record JAPLNA010000096.1, on the reverse strand, counting down.
GATCTGCACTGCCCTTCGATCCAAGGCGGTGATCCAATGACCTGGGGTTTTCCGGCTGCCATCTACTTCGCCGCCGTAGCGATACCGGTTGTTGCCGTCTTTCTGTATCGACACAGATCAAAGGTCGTGGAGGTGCCGGCAGTCCACATCTGGACTGAACTCGGCCGGCCTGTTGAGACAACATCGTTTCGTTCTTTGTTGAGGAAGCTACTGACATTGTTGATGCAGTTGATACTGGTGGGGGCTCTTATCGCGGCCCTGGCCGATCCCCTTCCGCGAGAACGCCCGGCCGGCCGGACTATTGTCGTCATCGATGTCTCGTACTCCATGCAGACGCGGGAGGCGTCGGGGACCCGGCTACAGTTGGCCAAACGGGAGGTGCTGGCGATACTCGAAGGCGTACCTTCCGGCGGCGAGGTGGCTATTATCCAGGCCGGCCATTGCCCAATACTGGTTCAGTCGCCTACCAGTGATCTGCCGGCCCTTCGGCAGAAACTCCAAGACGTCACCGCGATGGATGTGGAAGGCGACCTGCCCGGCGCCGTCCAGTTGGCCGGGTCCTTCGCCAGCGAAGGAGTTCCCACCGATGTGGTTGTGGTGTCGGACTTTGTTTCCGGAAACGCCGGCGGCCTCAAAGATACTTGGCGATCTTCGGCATCGTTGCGGCTGTTGGCGGTTGGGGAGGACAAGTCGGATGCCGCCGTGACAAATCTGGCTTGGGAATGCCAGGCCGGAAAACTGACGGTTCACGTCATCGTAGGCAGCAAGGGAATGGCCGGCAAAACGATACCGCTGCATCTGGCTGTCGAAGGGCGGCAGGTGGCTTCTCAGAACGTGGCATTGGATGATACGCCTCGATCGGTAGTCCTAACCGCCGACGCCGCCGAAGGGGCCGCGTTTGAAGTGGCGATCGAACCGGGCGACGCCTTGCCGGTGGATGACAGGGCGTGGGGGGTTATCGGAACGAACCTCGAAACCATGGTGTGCCTCGTGACCGACGGGAACCCGCCGCTTGAGCGGGCCCTGCTGGCCGGCAACGCCGCGAAGACGCGAATCGTAGCGCCGGCGGATTTCAAGGGGCCCGGCAGCGACGAGGTGGTGATCTTGGACTGCTGTGCTCCCGCGGCGGCAGACCCCAGCCGGGCGGCGGGTTACCTGATAATCGGGTCCACCGGCCCGTTTGGACGAGCGAGAGCAAAGGGATGGAACGCTGCTCCCAAGATCACTCACTGGTGCAGCGACCATCCGTGCATGGTGGACGTCGATCCGACCGTCTTTCACGTGGGTCAGATCCTGAATGTAGACTGGCCGGGAAAGTCCGATGTGAAACGGTTGGTAGGCGCCGGTGGGGGCACCCTCATGGCCGAATTCACGGAGCCGGCAACGGCCTCGGTGGATCGGCGACCGCCCCGGTATGTTTACTGGCTGTTCGCTGTGGGCGACAGTGATCTGCCTCGCCGCTTGAGTTTCCCCGTCCTGCTTTGGAACACTATCGACTATCTGAGTCTTCGCGACCCTTCCCGTTCGGACGCGCAGCACCTTTCGGGACGCCCGTTGAAGCTTCCCGCAACAGCCTCGAAGCTCGCCCCTGTTGTCACGGACCCTGGCGGAAACCCGGTGAGCGTAGTCCGCGCAGGCGTGTACGATCTGGTCTCCGACACGACTCGGCAGGGGGTATACCGGCGAAACTGTGACGGTCAGCAGGATGCATACGCCGTGAACCTGCTCTCCGGCCGGGCACTACGCCCGTTGTCCGCCGATCGCCAACGGGCAGCGGCTTCGCCTGATCGTCAAGGCCCGGGCGGACCAGCCACGTGGTTGGGGCGGTACACGAGGCTCTCTTGGGAGTCTCTGGTGGCCGGGGGCCTGTTGATCGCGTTGGTGGAGTGGCTGTTGTTCACTCGTAGAATAGTCCGTATCGAATGATCTGGATCCCTGCAAGATGACGTCCCTGTATTTCCAGAGCGCTGAGGTATTCTGGGTGCTGGCCGCGGCCGTCCCCCTGGTCTTCCTGTTCACGTGGCGAAGCCGGGCCTACAAGACGCCGGCGGGGGCTTGGGTCGGAACGGGGCTCCGTGTGGTTTGGGTTGTCGTCTGCGTCGCCGCCGGCGCGAGGCCGACTTTCCGGCAGTCCCGTGTGGAGGTATCCCGGGCGCACGTTGTCGTCGTTGAAGACCGGTCACGAAGCGTACGGGATGATCTCTCGCGATCCTCGCAGTTGGTGCGGACGATAATGCAGTCGGTCCCCTCGGCGGCCGACAAGACTCACTTGTGCTTCTCTGGCGGAGTGGGAAAGCCCTCGGAGTCTTCGGGGAATCTGGATCAGACCGACATCGAGGCGGGCCTGAATGCGGCGAATGCGATAAGCCTGGATTCCCAGAACGCGCGGATCATCCTTCTGACGGACGGGCGGGCCACAAGAGGTGACGCCGAGGAGGCGGCAAGGCGCCTGGCCCTCCGAGGGGGCCGGGTGGACGTCGTTCCGATCGGGCGCCCCAAGCCTGTCCGCCCTCGGATCGTCCAGGTCGAACCCCCACCCCAGTCACGAGTGGGCGTGCCGGCCGGCCTACGGGTGGTGGTCCAGTCAGAACAGCCCGTGCAGGCCCAGGTCCGGCTTCTCAACAGCCAGCAACAGCAAGTCGATCAGTGCGACCTCGTTATTGAGGGTCGCCAGACCCTGTTGCTTCATTTCACGCCCGAATCGCCCGGCACGGAGACGTACTGGATCGACGTGGTCGCCAGAGAGGCACCCTCGGCGCCCGCGGGCTCCGGGCCCGGGGCGATGGTGGTTGCCGACAGCCAGGAAACTACAGTCTTCGTCGAGGGGCCTCCCCGATTGCTCCTGTGCGACAACTTCCCGGACGAATTGCAGGAGTTGAAACGCGCCCTGCGCGGCCTGAATGTCTCCATCGACCTGGTGACACCCGCGGACTGGCCCAAGACCCTGGCACCGTATGCCGCCGTTGTCATCAGCGATTGGTCTGGGAAAGAACTGACCTCGGACCAGCGCGAGCAACTGCAGAAACATGTCGAGGAAACAGGCGCCGGGCTGTTGTTCATCGGCGGCGACAACGTCATGGCCTCCCAATGGCGATCCAATCCGCTGGCGGAACTTCTCCCCGTCATTCTCCAGGAGAAGCCCGCACAGGTGGTAAAGAAGCAGCCTCAGGCGTCCGTTTGTTTCGTGCTGGATCGGTCCGGAAGCATGTCGGCATATCTCGGAGCGACGGCAATCGGCGCCGTCTGCAAACTGGACATGGTAAAGACGTCGGTCATCGCCAGCATCGAGTGCCTGTCCGAGGAAAGCCACGTTGCCGTAGTCGTATTTGACGAAGGGACTGACGTTGTCGTCGATCCGGTGCCGGCGAACCCCAAGAAAGATATCGCCGACAAGGTCGATACGATTCAGGCCGGGGGCGGAACGGCCATGGCTCCGGCCATCCGAAAGGGCTTGGACTTGCTGGCCAAGATGCCAGGCGAGAAGTATCTGATAGTCTTGACGGACGGCCTTACTAATCCGCCCCTCGGGGCCGCCTGCTGGGATGACATGACGGGAGAGGCACGGCAGAACGGAGTGTCGTGGACGTCAATTGCCGTGGGAGCTGACGCAGATACTCGGCTAATGTCTTCGTTGGCGACCAAGGCCGCCGGCAAATACTATTTCTGCCGCACGGCAGACCAGATTCCGCAGGTATTCATCAAAGAAGCCAAGGCGATCAGGAGGGTTGCCGAGACCAAGCAGAAGCCGTTTCGCCCGCAGGCGGGCCCCTTGGTCACACGTCTGAAGGGGCTTGCCGTTGACGACATGCCTGTCTTGAAAGGCTTGGTTCTCGCCAAGGCAAAGGACTCAGTGGACGAGATCTTGTGGGCCCAAGGGAACAAACCGTTGCTCACGGAGTGGCAGTTCGGACTTGGTAAAGTGGCCTGTTTCACCAGTGATGCGAAGAATGCCTGGGGGCAAGAGTGGATCTCGTGGCAGAAGTACTCAACATTCTGGGTCCAGGTTGTCCAGGGAATCCTCCGCCCGCCTCAGCCCTTCCACGTTCGCGTACGCGGTCATTGTGCCGGTAACAAGACGACATTCACGTTGCAGATTCAGGATGGCCAGGGGCGTCCGGTGAGCGACCTGGAGTGCCAGGCCAAGGTGTTCTCTTCTTCCGGCAGTGCCATGCAGCCGGCCGGCCCACCTGCGCCTCAGTGGCGGACAGTAGGTCCGGCGGAATACGAGGCGTCCGTGCTGCTGCCCGACGACGGCAAGCGATACTTGATGATGATGACGTTGCGGCACCGAGATGGGAGAGTTGTCAACTACTGTGCCCGCGTTTCTGCCGCCAACGGTTCGGAGACTATCGCGTCGGGGCCGGACTTGGTTGCACTGCGAATGATAGCCGACGCCGGCCAGGGAGTCTGTTCTTCACGTATTGAGGACGTTCTTGCGGGTGCCGTAACCGGAAACCGCAGGTCTATCGCACAACATGTCCCTGTGTGGCCGGCCCTGATCATGATTGCCATCCTCCTGTGGCCGGTGGATCTGCTGATCCGAAAACTGGCTTGATCGCATGGGCCTATGGTACGCGTACGGCCAAGCACATCTGGTGGGTAGAGGGCGGGTCGCCGACAATCTGGCCATGCAGGAAGGAGAACTGGCATGGCCAACGGAATCGAACGAGACAAGGAACGAGAGACGTACTGGCGAAGAATGGTCAAGGGACAGAGGGGAAGCGGGTTGACGGTCAGGGCGTTCTGTAGGAAGAGCAAGCTGGCGGAGTCCGCCTTCTACTTCTGGCGCAGAGAACTGCAACGCCGTAAGGCAGAGCAAGAGCAAAGCGGTCGTGGGCAACGGCGGGCGGCGGGCAGGAAGCCGAAGGTGGCGTTTCTGCCGGTGCATGTGGCCGAAGAGATTGGCCCGGGGCCGCAGACGAGCGGGAGGATCGAGATCGAGTTGGCGGGTGGAAGGCGGGTTCACGTGGCCGCTCCGGTGGATCGACAGGCCCTGGCGGATGTGGTGGCGGTCCTGGAGGGCCGGCCGTGCTGAAGGTGCCGAGCCTGGGCGAGATGGACCGCGGCATGGCGGCGAGAATCTACCTGTGCACGTCGCCGACAGACATGCGCAAGGGGTTCGACACCCTGGCGGCTCTGGTGAAGGAGTTTCTCGCGCAGGATCCACTGTCGGGGCATCTGTTCCTGTTCGTGGGCCGGGGCAAGGACCGGGTGAAGATTCTGTACTGGGATGTCGACGGCTTTGCCCTGTGGTACAAGCGGCTGGAGGAAGGGACGTTTCGGCTGCCGCGAGTGACCGGCGACGACGCCGGCGTGGAACTCAAGGCCAGCGAACTGGCGATGCTGCTGGAGGGCATCGACCTCAAGAGCATCAAGCGGTGCAAGCGATTTTCCCCCGGGCCAGGGCTGACAACGGCGAAGGCGTGACCGCGAGAAGAAAAACTTACAATCTGGGGATTTTCCTGTCAGGGTTTTGCCGCTCCGTGCGTATATAGAGGTAAGGCCATGGATGGCACACGACTCCAATCTCCCGCGACCCACGAACCGGTTCTGCCGGAAGACCTGACGGCCTGCCACGCGTTGATCCAGGTCCAGCACGAGCAACTCCGCGGCGCTACCCGCAAGATCACCCAGATGGAGTATCAGCTCCAGCAACTGCTCCGCCGGCTGTACGGCCGATCGTCGGAGAAGATCGACCCGAAGCAACTGGTGCTGTTCGCGGAGATGCTCAAGGCGTTGGAGGCCCAGGGCCCGGCCGCTCCGGTTGAACTGCCCGCGCCGGCGGCGACGACAACGCCCGCGCCCGCCAAAGGCCACGGGCGGCGAAGGCTGCCTGCGGACCTGCCGCGAGAACGCCGCATCCACGACCTGCCCGAGGCCGAGAAGCCCTGCCCGTGCTGCGGGACGATGCGGCAGGTCATCGGCCAGGAAGTGTCCGAGCAACTGGACTACGAGCCGGCCAAGGTCCGCGTGATCGAGCACGTGCGGCTGAAGTACCTGTGCAAGGCCTGCGAGGCCAACGCCGCCGAGGGCGGGCCGCAGATCGCCACCGCCGAGAAGCCGCTTTCGCCCATCGAGAAGGGCCTGGCCGCCCCGGGCCTGCTGGCGTACGTCATTGTCAGCAAGTATTCCGACCACCTGCCGCTGCACCGGCTGGAGAAGATCCTCGACCGCCACGGCATCGACATCGCCCGCTCGACGATGTGCGACTGGGCCGCGCAGTCGGCCGAGGCGCTCCGCCCGATGTACGACCTGCTGGTCAGGGAAGTGCTGGCCTCGCGAATCCTCCACACCGACGACACGCCCGTGGACGTGCTGGACCGCAAGCTGCCCCAGACCCGCCAAGGCCGGTTCTGGGTCTACCTGGGCGACGAGACCCACCCGTACACCGTCTTCGACTAC
>JAPLNA010000095.1 GCA_026693065.1 Planctomycetota bacterium | reverse complement strand
CCATCGCCTCGATCAGGGCCGGCGCCGTCTCGATCCCGCCGATAGCACCCAGCGCCTCGACCGCCAGCCACCGCACGTTCCGCCTCTTGTCCTTCACAGCCTCCGTCAAGTACGGCACCGCCGCACCGCCCGAGAGCCGCAGTTCCTTGTAAGCCTTGCGGGCGGCCAGCTCCTCATGCCCGCCCGCCAGCGTCTCGATCAGTTCCTTTATTCGCTCCGGCTGGGTGGCGGGCGTTCCCGCCGCCGCGAACTCCCATGACAAAACCTCGCCGTCCATGGGCGGGTAACCTTGACGATTGCCGTCAGGCAGTTGGATCGTGGGGGCCGGCGAGCCGGGCTTGTAGCGGACGATCAAGATCACCGTTCCGTCCGAATAACGGACTTCCGAAGACGTGTCCATGGCGTACAGGTCGTACTTCGACTTCACGCCGGTGGCTTGGGCGATCAGGCGTTCGGCCTCCAGCCGGCTCATGCCAACGGCGAGCTTGACCTGCGCAAGCCGCGAATCCCGGCCTGCCGCGGGTAGGCCCGCCGCCGCCTGCGTCGCCGGTTGCGTGGCGGGCGGCGCAGCCGCGTCGCTCGCCGCTACGACATGCACGCCCACCCCGCTGACCAGCAGAGCCATCACCATCGCCAACCGTTCCATCGTTGTCCGGAACCACATGTTCAATACTCCCTTCGAGAGTGCCCCCACGAGATCTCCCGGATCCTATTCGTCATAGTAGCCATAGTCGAGTTGCCCCCCCTTGCTGAAGGGATACCGGTGCTGGTTGATCCCATCGAAGTAAATCCACGTCTCATCCCCGAACGCGCCTGTGGTAATGACCAGTGGTTCACCGAGTGCCTCACGGAGCCTCTCCTTGGGCGTTCCTTGACGCCAGCCGCCTGCCTTGGCCTTCACGGCTTGCTCGCGTTTTCTGCTGTCGATCTCCTGCCCCTCGGGGGTCAGATACTTGTAGGAATGCGGGAGGAATGTCCCCCCCGTGGTTGACTCCGCAGGATAGGAAAACACCTTGGTCCAGCGATGCTTCCAATCGCGGTCGTAGTATCGTAACTCCTTGATCCATCCCCGTTCGTCGAATAGCCCGTGGAAGTAGATATGCCCCTCCTTCAGGCCGGCTTTCTCAACACGGCTTCCGTTGCTGTTGTCGGTGCAGAAATCCCAGTCGAGAAACCAGGCCTCCACCTTGCCCTTCTGGATCTCCGTCGTCGGGTTCTTTGACGCGGCAGCAGGCTGACTGGCGGAAGTCCCGGCCCCAATGTCCGGCTGCGTGGCGGGCGGGGCCTGAACACCATCGGGCACTACCGAAGAGTGTATCTTCTCCACGGCCTTCCAGAGTTTCCCTTCGACCTTTTCGTATGGGGTGCCGAAGACGATGTCACTCGCCCAAACCACCATGCCATCGTAGACAACGATGAGCAAAGGCTGGCCCGACTTCGCACAGAACCACCAGGGGTTGCGGCGCTGGTCGGTCTGGATCCCCGGCTCAATGACATTCGCCACGTTCTTACGCCAGTACTCGACGGCCGCCACGGCCTCCGGCTTGGAATGGAAGACGATGACTCCTGCCCTGCGCACGCACTTGTCGCGAACGGTCACCGCCAACTCGCCCGAGCCAAGGTAACCTGCCTGCCTCTGGAGCATGTTGTAGCTATCTCCGAAGGCGGGCTTCTCGCCTCGCCAGAAATCCCCTGTAAACGGCGGAGTAAAACCGTGGCGCTGGGCGGGCGAAAACCGTAGCGCCCATGCCTATGTGTACCCCGGACCACCCGGGGCGTCAATGTTCAGTTCTCCTTCTTCTCCATTCGCTTACGCTTCATCTGTCGCTGGCT
>JAPLNA010000094.1 GCA_026693065.1 Planctomycetota bacterium | reverse complement strand
TCGGCGTAGGCGTACAAGCGGACGCATCGCTAGCCGGTGCCCCCCTTCTGGCTATGCAGTTAGCCGCAGGCGCCGTGGCGGAGGCGTCAGCTCCATGAACAACGCTATGGCCGTGCAATCGCAAAATACTCGCTTGCCTTCCGTTGTCAAAGAGCGTCGTCACGGCAAGTGTCAAATCACGGATCGACCATGCTGCGATCCTATCGGACACGGTGACACAAGTGCGATCGAACGATCTGGTCGGTCAAGCGTCGCAGGCTCTTCAAAAGCCACAAAGACGGTGACCGTTCTGGCCGGGGTCGGCCCACTCCGATCACCGTGCTCTTGGAGCAGGCGGATCCCATGCGGCCAACAGGTCAGCCTGCTTATCAGTCTGACGAGTGATCCCCTTCCTGGACAGTCTCCTTTTGCCGTTGCCCCCAACGGGACGCGTTGGCCGGGGCCTCGGTTAATTCGGTGTAGGGCTTGTCAGTTCCACGCTGCTCCATGAGTTCCGCCAGCTTGACCGCGTCGTACGCGGTCCGCCGGGATATCCCGAGACGATTGCTGATCTCCTGGCCGGTACAACCCTCGCGACAAAGCGTGATGGCGTCCTTGGCGAACTCGACGGCGTCCGGATTTACAAACAGGTCGACCGTCATCTCCGTGCTGGTGCCACTGTCCTTGCCTGGGTCGACCCACGCCGCCCGGATGGTTTGCTGCCATTCCGACGGAAGCAGTGCCGTGAGGTAGACGCAAAACCGAGCGCGTAGAACCACCAGGTCACAGTCAATACGTTTGAACGGTATCGCCTGAATTGGCGTCGTCAATTGCCGGAGGACAAGGCCAGCCTCGGGGCCCGCATCCCTGAGCTTCTTCATGGTTAGATCGATGGCTTCAAGGATCTCCTGCCGCGACGGCGGGTTCGCCGGCCTCTGAATCTGCGACTTCAGCCTCTCCACCTGCCCGACCAGCTCTGCCTTATGGGCTTCGGCCTCTGCAAGCTGCGAGGAAAGATACTCGCTCCCAACATTATGGAGCAGAGCCTCACCGCACTTGCCAACACGCTGCTCGGCCACCCGAACTTGTTTCTCCAGTTCCGCCACCTTTCGTGCGACGTCGCCTTTCTCGGCAAGCAGGAGTTGGACCAGTTCAACGAGGGCATCGGCTGCATCCGCGAAGCTGAGTAATCCCTCTTCAACGGCACGGAAGACAACCGTATGCGTCAACTCACGACTAACCGTCGCCCTGTTCCAACACAAGCCCCGGAGGGCATTGCCGCAGCGATAGCCGCCGCCATCGCGGCCCTGCCCGATCATCTTGCCGCCGCAGACGGAACAGAAGAAATGATTGCTAAGCGGACTTCTCGATTCTCTGGGGATTCGGAAGCTTGGGTTGTCCGCGCCTTTGGGATGACTTCTCGCTCGGTCACGCCGGGTGATGGCGTCGTTGGCTTGCTGCCATAGCATCACGTCGACATGGGCCAAGTGAGGCATTTCCCGAAACATGATCTCCTCCGGGCGGCTTAGCTCTGGAATATGGCGCCCCGAGGCATGATGCTTCCTGTTGAACTTGCGTCGATATCGTTCCTGGCCTTTGAAAATCGGGTTCTGGACCAGCGTTTTGACTTCACGGTCATTCCATTTGCCGCTTTTGCCGTTCACTGGCTTCGGTAGTCCCTGCCGCTCAAGAAACTCCGCGACGGATCGGAGCGGATCACCTCGGGCGACACGATCGAACATCTCTTTCAGGGTTGGCGCCCACTGCTCGTCCTTCTGGTCCTTGAACGGCCCCCGGCGCGTCCGATCGTAGCGGACGGGATCCACCGGCAGTCGCTTGTAGCCCGGCACGAGAGCGCCCATAGCATAGCCGTCTTGCCACCGGCCCCCGTACGCCCGCTTGATTCGCAGGGACGTCTTGTCGTTAGCCGATGCATGTTCGTCGGCAGCATGGCTGAGGATGCTCTCCCAGCCCGCCTTGGTCGTGTCGAACTGATCATTGATCGCGACTAGGCGGACGCCGTGGTCGACACATTCGCCGGCAAACTTGTGCGGTTCACCACGATCTCGAAAGAGGCGAGAGATCTCTTCCACGACGATCAGGTCGACTTTCCGGGACCGTACCATTGTCCGCAGCCGGTCGATCCCCGGACGGCTCAGAATCTCCCCGCTGATCCCCTCGTCGCACTCATAAAAGACCTGCGCGGGCTTGATACCTTGCTCTTCGAGCCAGCGAGTGTCCCTCTTAAACTGGTCGGGGATGCTGAGCTGATTCTGATCCTCGCAACTGTACCTTCCATACAGCGCCACGCGGGGGTGACTCGGTTCTTCGCTCTGTCTGTCCATCGGCGGTTCTCCTGGTTTTCAGAAGACACCGCGGCGGCAACGTGCTAGGATTGACTCAGTGAGACAATCGTGGTGACCATTCGTGAGAGTTCGTGACCGTTCGTGAATTCGGGTGGCCATTCACAACGCCAATCCCTGGCGAGAGTTGAAGCTGTAACCGGCGATTCAGGTATCGGTTACGACGAAGACGGGTGGGTATCCCACCCTCTCCGTTCGAGTTTTTCGCGAACGCCGTAACGAGCTGAATAAACAGCCCGTTACGGCGTTTTCGTTTTCCGACGAACGCCTCCTGGTGCACACGTGGTGCACATCGCGTGCACCGGAGGTACACGGTCATGGCTTCGCGCAAACGCCGCCCCCGATCCCGGCGCGTTCGGATCGGACAAGTCTCCGTCTACGAGCACCACGGGGCCCACTGGATCTATTTCCGCGAAAAGGGCAAGCCGCAGCGGCGTTGCCTCGGGAAAGATCTCGATGAAGCCCGGGCGGTAGCCGCCCAAGTCAACGCCCAGTTGGCGACCCGGCAGCGTACGCAATATGCGTTCGACGCCGTCAGCGCCGCCGAGATGGTTCGTCGCTGGCTTCACCACCATGAGCACGTGCTTCGGTCCGCAGTAGCTACCCGGGACCGATACCGCACCGCCGCCGCCCACCTGCTGCGGTTTGTCCAGGAGGCCTGCCCGGCCCGTCACGCCCACGAGGTCGATGCAGAACAGTTCGTCGAGTACCTCCGATCAGTCCAGGTGACACCCAACGGGCACGCCAATTCCGCCAGGCGAAGGCTTCGGGACAAAGGCATCAAGTTTGTACTCGAGGTATGTCGGTCGTTGTACAACTTCGCTGGAAAGCACCGCCTGCTGCCTCCTTACCAGGAAAACCCCTTTTCGGCGCTGCCGATCGACCGGTTGGCTGTCGAGGACGCTAAGGCCATCCACGTCTTTTCGGCCGACGAGGAAGCGGCCTTCTTGGGCGCCTGCGACAATTGGCAACTGTCGCTCTTCTACACACTGGCCCGGATCGGGCTCCGTAGCGGGGAACTGACCCACCTTCTCGTAGAGGATGTGGATCTCGAACAGGGCATTCTATACATCCGCAACAAGGCCGAGCTTGGCTGGCAGGTGAAGACCAGGAACCTACGCAGCATCCCCGTGCCCGCCGAGCCCATGGCCGTCCTGCGTCGGATCATCGGCAGCCGCCCTGCCGGCGTTCTTTTCCTCCGTCGTCGTTTCGGGGTCGGCCGGCCTCCCCTGCTGGGGGATGTGGATGGCCGTGCTCTGGCGGGCGACGTGGCCAACCGTATCACCCAGCGCCGGCATGAACTCGAACATGACCCTTCGCAAGCCGAACGACGGCGCGTAGCCCGTGGCGTTTGGCGAGACGCGGGGGCTATCGAGACCGACACGATTCGGATGGAGTTCATGCGGCTCACCAGGCGGATAGGTCTCCCGGACGTGACCGCGCCCAAGTGCTGGCGCCACACGTTCGCCACCTTGCTCCAGGAGGCCAACGTCGATCCGCTGATCCGCCAGTTGACCATGGGCCACGTTCCGGCCGGGGCAGGCCGATCCGCTCTCGGCATGACTGCCAACTACACCCATACGCGACCAGAGGTACACCGCCAACAACTTCAGCGTGTTATCGACCTCCGGCCCGAGACATCTGCGATTATCAAGAACCGGTTCCTCGGCACGGACGCCGAGGGCCACTACGCTGAGGAGTTCTGACAATGCTGACCCACGTCACCCAGTTCAATCCGAAGAATCCCGGTCCTCTGAAAGTCCTGACCATCGGCCGCGTGAGCACGGCGAAGCAGGATATCCAGAGTTTGGATGTCCAGCAGGCGGAGGTCCGCAAGGCAGTCGAAGGCTCCTACGACGGCCCGATCGAGTTGATCAGCCTCGGGGAGCAGATGAGCGGCGACGTCGCCTTGCGGACAACGTACATTGAGGCGTGCGACCTGATCGAGGGCGGCCAACTCGATGTGGTCGTCCTCTTCGACCTGAGCAAGGCCGGCCGACTGCCTCGCTGGATGCACCAGCTCATCGACCTTTGTGTCGACCACGACACCAGGTTTATCACGATCGGAGACAACATCGACACGGCTGAGCCCCACTGGGAAATCGCCGCGGGAGCCGCGTCGCTTGTCCACGGCACGCACAATGCCCACACGCGGCATCGGATCAAGGCCAAGGGAGATTGGGCATTCAACAACGGCGGCCAGGTCACGAAAACCATCTTTGGCTATCGCAAGCTCTCCCAGGAGGAGGCCGATTCGGGCGAGCATGGCCCGAAGGGGCTGCGGCTGGCCAAGATGCCGGAGTGCACTCCGACTATCCAGCAGATGGCAGCGATGGTCCTTGGCGGGTCAACGTATGAAGAAGTGGCCGCGTGGCTCAACGAAGCCGACGTGCCACTCGGGCCGCTCTGCCAACGAAGTTCCTGGACCGGCAAGGCCGTAATCGCCTATCTGCGTCATCCACTCCTGCACGGTGAGCGCCAACGAAGCCGATACCTGACGACCAAGAAGCGAACGGACAAGGGCAGCAAGCGGTCCATCAATCCGAATCCACTGGTGAAAGTGTACGCAGAGCTTGCCCATCTGACGGCCGTGGAACACGACAAACTGCTCGCCGAAATGCACCGGCGGGTCAATTGTCACCCCCGCAAGCGGAGGGCGATCGTTGGCCCGAAGGGCCGAGCCAGATCCAGGACCCTCTTCCCCGGGCAAGTGATGACCTGCTCCTTCTGTGGATCGGTATTCCATTACAGGGGCGATGGATCCGCCCAGTGCAGCAACAGAGGCGATCCAGCCAAGGGCGCCTGTCTTAATCACATTCAGGTGAACGCCCAGATCGTCAGGAACAGGTTCCGCAATCTGTTGTTGCGCCTGGCGGAAGAGCACCCGGAGTTCAAGGTCGCCCTGATCGCCAAGGCTTACGAGGAATTTGGCAGGCTTCGTGGCCGAGAGAATCGTGAGGTCCAAAGACTCCAGGGACAGGTCGCCGCCCTAGAAGCCGAGAAGCGGAACCTAGTGACAGCGATCAAGTCCGGAGGACCGATTGATGCCCTCGTTGACGGCCTGAAACAGACGGAACAAGCACTGAAGCATGTGACCCATGAACTCGCACAGACGGAGAGCCGGCACGTGAACGGCCCGGCCCCGATCACGCCAGAGTGCGTCGAGGTGAGATTGCCGGAGGCCCTCGATGATCTTCTCGCCAGTTCATACGAAATGTCAGCTTTCCTCCGGCAGGTCATCTCACAATTCGTCGTCCATCCCCTCGTAGCCGTAGATACTGGCAAGCCTGTTGCGCGAGCATGCGTCACTTTCGACCTGTCGGCCCTGCTGGGCCGGCATCAAGAAGATGATAACAGCTCCGAATCAGCCTGTTGGTCTGTGACACTTGATCTGTTCGATCCACCTGCCCACATACGCTGCCTGCAAGAGGCGGTTCGCCTGCACAAGGAACATGCTGACTGGAGTGCCGAGCGGATCGCCGACGCAATCAGCGCAACTCTTGGCGAGAAAGTCGAACGATGGTCAGTGCGACATGCGCTGAGACTGTACGCGATGATGGAAGTCAAGGGCGTCGAGACGCCCTACGTCCTCATCCGCAACCCCGAAGAGGTCTCGCGATGGCGGATGCAGAACCGCCACCGAGCTCGTTGGGATCAAAGCAAGTGACAAGGCACACCAGACCCATACTGATGGCTTTGCCGCCCACGTTGGCGACGGGAGGCCACATCGGCAGCCCGAGCGACATCTGCGCCGCTTCCCGATCTAGGGCGTATCTCCGGCGACCAACAGTGTTATCGGTTCCTGGTCGTGGCAGTCGGTGCGTGTGACACCGGCTGTCCCGGCCGGACGCCGGCGCTTGGTTCCGGCCGGACGCCTCCACTTTTGTTTATCTATCAGAGAACTTGGCTTCTTGTGCGGCTTGGGAACAGCCGCTCGCCTGACACCCGACACGCACTCTCTTGCCCGTGGCCATATCGTGGTACGGACTCTAATCCCGTTACTCACCTACACTGTCACGAGGGCAGTCGACTGTACCGCCGACCAGTCTACGACCGACAGGTCTGAGTTGAGTAACAGCCCAGCGGTGTCACTCTTCTCAACCCCGGCATCCGGCGCTTGCGCCGTCGGCCAAGTCGGCCCCGTGGCAGCCGCAACTGCCGTCTCAACGGCGATCTGGGCTACTGATGCAACAAGCCCGGGGCACACTTCCGTCGTGCCACTCGAAGCCGCCGTCAGCGGCACCGACAACGGAATCGACAGACCAAAGTTGTCCTTTAGTAGGGCAAAGTCTTCCGGGCTGACTTCACCGTCACCGTTGAAGTCGCCCTGGGCCCAGCCGTCAAACAAGCCGTCTCTGCCGAAGTTGTCCTTGAGCGCAGCGAAGTCCTCCGGGCCGACTTCGCCGTCGCGGTTGGCGTCTCCGGCGACCGTGTAAACGATCCGCCCGAAATTATCCTTCAGCAGGGCGAAGTCCTCCGGGCCGACTTCGCTGTCGCCGTTGAAGTCGGCTTGGCCCCAGCCGACGCCTGCGCCACTCCGCCCGAAGTTGTCCTTCAGCAGGGCGAAGTCCTCTGGGCCCACTTCGCCATCCAAGTTTGCGTCGCCTGCGACCGTGAAGACAATCAGCTCGTTGGTTGTCGCGTCCGATCCGGCATTGTCATAGATGTCTGTGGCTGTAACCTGCACGTCGTACAACCCTCGCGCCAGGGCCGGCGTGATCGTGTTGTCAGGCAGCGTCCAGGTACCGTTGCCGTTGTTGACAGCGGTACGACTGTGTCCCCCTACGGTGACGGAAATCGTCGCCGCCGGGTCATTGACCGTGCCGGTCAGGGCTGGCGTGCTGTCACTGGTGGCCAGCAGGTTCACAGTGACAACCGGGGATCGCCCCACTTGAGTGTCACCACGTCTGACGTTGTTGTTCTCGAATAGGTACTCGTCTACCGTGTTTGTTGCATCGGTTTGGACGAACACCCAGTAGTTCCCAGGGCGTATCTGGGGAACGACAACATCTGCCTGCCCGGCATACTCTTGATTCACGTCAAGCGGCCCAGAATGCGGTGCAAACTTCAACTCAATGTCATCGCCGTCCCCGTAACTCTCATTAGACGACAAGACAACGCGGTCGTACCACGTGGCCGTACCCGTGCTGCCTGTTCCATAATTGCCGGCCGTCCAACTCACGTGGAGGGCTCTGCCACTCACGACAGAGGTTGGCACATCAATGCTAGCGACTGCCAAATCGGCCAACTGCAAGGACCCGGTTGGCCATATTGCGACATCCAGCAAGTACTGATCTGTTGTGCCTTCGCCCCCCGCACTCACCACGTCCACATAGTATATCCCAGCCACGACAATATCGGCGTGCGCCGCAGCACTTGACGGATTCGGCGCAGTGGCGACGACTCGGTAGTCTGAATCACGGATCTGTACAACTGGTTGCAGTTTACTCGATTGCGGTAGGCGGCAACTCACGAATACTGTCTCCCCGGGACGCATTGTGCCCAAGCTGAAGTAGTCGCTGTCAGAGTGCCCCCACTCCGACGCCATTACCGTTCCGGCGATTGTCCCGCTCCTATGCGTGCCGATCGTTGCCAGATTGAGCACATTGGCTCCGGAGATCGAGTCGTTGGAGTAGTTGGCGTCACTCTCCAATTGCGTGCCCCCCCGCGCCACGTCCACCCGCAACTCGTAGCTGCCGGTCGTCGAACCGCCGCCGTACCACGTGTCGCCGTACACCTGC
>JAPLNA010000093.1 GCA_026693065.1 Planctomycetota bacterium | reverse complement strand
GAAGGGTCCGCTCAAGGGGCCCTCCGCTCCGCGTACTGGTGTCGGCTCGATCCTTGGGCGAGCCGACACGATTCGGTTGCGACCTGGAGGCCTATACCATGAACATATACAAGCTGAGGATGGTGTTGGATTACATCCGCAGGCAAGGGGGTATTCCCATCGACGGGACCGGGAGACGATTGACGGCTGACGAAACGCTGACCTGGTACGGCATGGATGAGATCCTGACGGTACCGGAACGACAGCGAGTGAAGCAGGAGCTTGCCGCCTTGGCCGAGGTTGACCGGTGCATTGACCTGCTTCGGTGTGGCACTGGCTGACGCCGGTGCTGCTCTTGCCGCTCCGGGCCCGCGCAGACCCTTTATCGTAAACCTTTCCCCCTGTCGGGGTCGGCCTGCGGGCCTAAAGGTTTATCGAAGGGTCCGCTCAAGGGGCCCTCCGCTCGGCGACCACCTTGGCGGTTCGCCGGAAAGTGGGCGAACCGCCAAAAGCGGTGCAGCCGGAGGTATCAGCATGAAACAAGAAAACGATTGGGATGACGGGTGCGAGGTCGACGACGCGCCTGTCTCGGTGGCGGTGGCGATCCTGCGACCGAGCAAGTACGGGGGTCTGGTCGACTTGCCCGACGAGGAGTTGGCCGATCCCGAGGAGCTGGAACAGCAGGTGATGGCTCAAGAGTGGGGGCCTGTCTTGGCTCTTCCGGTCAAGGGTCACCGGGGTTCGTTCCGGGTTTCGGTTGACGAGTCGGGTAGAATCGAGGGAGCGTTCGGGTCGGCGGATTTCGACCGCATCAGACCTGAGTTCGACAAGGCCAGGCACAAGGCCGGGAAACTCCGAGAGAAGCTCGGGGACCTGCTCATCTTGATCGGTATCGTCAAGGAGAGGCTCCCGGGCAAGGCAGCGTACCTCGTGCTGAAGTACCTCCGGATGGGCATCATCGAGCCGGAGCACATCGTCAACGACGACATGCAGTCGCTGGCGAAGCTGCACCTTCGAGCCAGGCATCTGGAGCAGGAAATCGCCCAGCTCGAGGATGCCAGCAGAGCCAAGCCCAGGAGGCGACCGATAGCCCTCCTGGGGCCGTGAATGGGCCTGCCGCGGCCCCGGCGGTCAGCCCCGGGCGGCTCGCCTCGGGCGACTCCGCGCCGGTTGGCTGCACGTCGTGCAATCCCGCCACCGCCCGCGGCGCCGGCTCACGAGCTTCCCGGCAGGTCCAGGTCGGCTTTAGCCTTCAGGGAAGAGGCTCTCGCAGGCATTGCCGGCAGCTGCTGGCAAGCCAGCGTTCAAACTCAAGGCCGGCCTGTATTGCCTCGGCCTCGTCGGATTGGCCGGCCATCAGCTCCGCCGACAGGTTGCGGGCATCCTGAGCCGCTTTGGCAGCGACTATTCCCAATATGCTGTGTTTCAGATCGTCCATGGTGTTCACCTGAGCCTGGGTAGGGCCCGGGGCTTTATCAAGTTTGCGGTTCGGGTCGTTGGCGGTTGCCCACCGGCGAGTGGTTACGACAAGCGAAAGATTTATATACTTGGCCGCATTCACTACCTCGAAGGAAGAAATTCCGAGGTAAAACATGAATGACCAACTTGTCCCCAACAGCCCCGCCATTGGCGGGGTTTATATTCCGTATTTCTACCAGGCCGGCCTCTATCGATATCGCTCCTTGCCGGCGGGCAACACTCGGGCCTCGGCCACGCCGCCCACGGCAGCGTACGCCCGTTATGATTTTTCATCGGACCTGGTCGCTCCAACCAGGCCTTACCGGCCGCAAACCATGGAGCAGGTCATCGCCAAGGGTTACTTCGCCGTTCCCGCGGGCGATCCGACCACGGCCATTGTCTCGGACAGGAAGAACACCTCTAGCTTGGGTCTGGACGACATTATCAGTCAGATCCGCACCCGCTATCAGATCTACAGCCAGAACCTCTACGAGATGGACTTGGCCAGCTGCGCGGCCGCCAACAACCTGTACCACCTGGTGGCCTATCGCGGCGGCATGCCTCCCAATAGCCGCGAGGTCTACGCTGTCCACAAGCGCCTCCAGGAAATCTACCAGGAACGACGGGAGGAGCGAGTCAGCCTCTGGCAGGACGTCTCGCGTTTACGGTTGTCTCTGCCTGAAGTCGCTCAGCAGTACCTGTCCGCCTACCGCAAGGTCTACTTTCTGGAATCCACCGAGCGTGATGTCGGATGATCTCTAGAACACAGGAACTCTGCCGGAAGCTCAAGCCCGTCCTGGGCAAGCGGGTCGACGGCCTCTGGGCCGCGTACCTGGCCGAATCGGACGCCGAAGGCAAGGCCGACATCGAGCAGACCCTGGAACTCCTTGCCGCCAAGCATCTGGGGCAGGACTACCAGCCGGATCGCTCTCCTTTTCCACCCCCGTCAGCGGAGTTCGCCAGACGAGGCGACGTCCTGCTGGGCAAGGTGTCCTACGGGGGACATGAACTCTACCCGTTCTCCCTGCATAGCAGCCGCCTGAGAGAACATCTTCTTGTCGCCGGCAGAAGCGGCTCCGGCAAGACGAACCTGACATTCATGCTCATGGCCGCCATCATGGATCGAGGCATCAAGGTCCTGGCCCTGGACTGGAAACGTGGCTACCGGGATCTTCTGGCCCTTCGGCCAGGCCTGAGGGTACACACCATCGGCCGCGAGGTAGCGCCCTTTCGCTTCAACCCGCTGATCCCGCCCGAGGGGTGCGAGCCCCACGTCTGGATCAAATCCATCGTCGACGTCATCGCCAACTCCTACCTGGGCGGCGAAGGCGTCATCAGTCTCCTGGTCGCCGGGCTTGACCATCTATACGCGCAGGCCGGTGTCTTCGACAACGTTCCCAACCGCTGGCCGACCGTGCAGGATCTCCTGGCCTGGCTCAAGACCGTCAAACTCAGGGGCCGAGCCGCCATGTGGCAGGCCTCGGCCGAAAGGATACTGCTGGCCATGACGTACGGCGAGTTCGCGTCGGTCGTAGATACCCAGAGCAACGCCCACGTCGCCGAACTTCTGGACCACAACGTCATCCTGGAGATGGACGGCTTGTCGAGCTCTTCAGACCGAACGATGTTCTCGGAGGCCCTTACCCTCTATCTGTACCGCTATCGCTTGGCGCAGGGACCGCAGGATCGACTCACTAACCTGATCGTCATAGAGGAAGCCCACAACCTGCTTCTGGCCAAACAGCCGGGCAGCAAGGAATCGATCCTCGAAAACAGCATCCGAATGATCCGCCAGTACGGTCTGGGCTACGTCTTTGTGGACCAGTCCGCGTCGCTCCTGAGCAAGGTGGCCTTCGCCAATTCCTACGCGACGATCGCCATGAGCCAGAAACTGCGGGCCGATGTGCAGGCGATCGCAGGGGCCATGAACCTCAGCGATGAACAGCGAGAAGCTCTCAGTACGCTACCGGTCGGCACAGCCATCGTCCGCCTGGCGGATGAGCACCCTGAACCATTCATGGTCAGAATCGCCCGTTGCCCGATCCGGGAGGGAAGCGTGTCGGATCAGGACGTCCAGAAGCGGATGTCCGCCTATTCCAGCCAGTCCAACCGTATCGATCCTCAACTCTCTTCCCGGAAGGCAGTTTCAGCCCTTCCATTCGCCGATAGTAAACATGAAATCGATCAGAAGAGGAATCCCCACCCACCATCCCCCAAAGAAGCACCCATGATTCCATGCGGATCATCGGGTGATTCTGAGGAACCACCGCCCGAGGAGGAGTTTCCCAAGATGACCCGGGAATCCATCTTGTTCCTGGCGGACGTGGCAGCCAGACCGTTATCGACCACGGTCGCCCGATATCAACGACTGAACCTATCCCGGCGGCGTGGCAACGCGATTCGGCAATCGCTTGCCTCCGCCGGCGTTATCGAGGCGGTCGCGCTCGCCACCCGAAGCGGACAGGTCGTGCTCTACGACCTGACGGACGCGGGCAGGTCCGTCTGCTCCGCCGCCGGCATCGATCCGGGTCCCCGATCACGGGAAAGCCTGGAGCATCGCTTCTGGGTCAACCAAGCCGCCGCTCACTTTGAGAAGAAGGGCTATGAAGTGACCAAGGAACATTCCATCAAAGGCAACGGGGCCGTGGATATCCTGGCGTCCCGCCCGGGCCAGCGTGTCGCCGTCGAGGTCGAGACGGGCCGGTCGGACATCCGAGCCAACCTGGCCAAGATGAAACCAGACGACTTTGATCGTGTTGTCCTGCTGGCAACGTCGCCGGAAGCGGTCACGCTGTGCCAGAAGGAGATCGCCGGCCGTGGGCATGCCGGACCGCCTTCCGTCGATCTCATGACTTGGTTGGACATCTCCTGAGCCGGACATCCGCCATCAGGGTCGGTATCCCGCGTGCTCATACGACGGGTACTGCGGTCGGTCATAGTCCGCAGGCCATGGGGCGTACAGCCGGTTGAGAATGTCATAAGCTTCTGTAACCCGCCACGACAGACGTTCGGACTGGCCACGTTCGCATACTCGGGCGCGGTTGGCGGTAAGCGGGCCTCCACCATGCGCTGGGTGGGTGGGGGGCTCGTTCCCGGCCGGGCCCTCCCCGAAGAGAACCAGGGGATTCAGGCAGATGTACGCGAGCCCGTATTGATCCAGCATCTTCTCTATCGGCGAAGTTCGACGGTCGTCGGCGGGTCGAATCACTTTCCGGTTCCCCCCTGCACTTGTCGGGCGGCCGCCTTGGCCAATTCGGCCAGCTTGCGTTCTGTCCGCTGCATAATCTTGAAGAGCTGACTGTTGTGTTTCTGGAGCGTCTCGGCCACCCGGAGGAGCTCCAGGAGGCGGGGATAATCGTAGCGCGCCGTCGCCTGCTGGGCCTGCTGGGTCAGGTCGCGGATCCTCCGTTCGTTTTCGGCGGCGGCCTTGTCCAAGCGGTCAATGCGTAGATCCAGCTTGAGTTCCTTATAGCGATCCACCAGCTCTGCGGCCGCATGCTTCCTTGATTTCGGCGGCAGTTTTGAAAGGGTCTGCTGAATCTCCTCGATCCTGGCCACGTGCCCCTCACGGGCACGGTAGGCCTTGGCACGAAGGTCGGCCATTCGCTGGGTCAGCCAGCCTTCCGCCGGAAGCATCTTCTTGATCTGCGTCACAACATCGGGAGGCTCCTTGGAGCGGTCAGGCGTATGGTCAATCTTTCTTTCCATATCCCGGAACCGTTGGCGGAGTTGGTCCGAAACAGCCCGGTCCTGGCGGACCTCTCTGGTGGTGTGCGTCCAGTCCGAAGGCACGTCCACCCTCGCGTGGGGCATGGCGCTACCCGCATGACCGCGGGCGCGCATGAGGAAGGCAAGGATGCCGACCACCAACGCGACGGTGGTCACGGTTTGGATGACTTGCGACGCGAGCAACCAGTGGACTCCCAGGAGTTCTGACACGATCAGGCTGGCGCCCAGCGCGATCCCGACCCCCGCCCATGACCCGCCCGCCTGACGAATTGCCTGGAACATCACCGCCCCGAGTATCACGATCGCAAAGCCCACGGCCAAGGGACCGAGGCTTCGGATGGAATACTGGGTCCGCTGCTCCCACCAGACAAGCCCCGTCGAGAGCGCCATGCCAAGGGTCGCTGACATGGCCACGGCGGATCGCTGATGGCCGAACTGCTTGCCCAGGACGGCGTAGGTTAGCGCCGTAAAGAAGGCGAACGCCAGCACGAAATCCGGCAGCAGTGTCTGAAACATCTCGCCGAAGGCGAGGTTCGAGAAGGGGTTTGAGAGGCTCATGAGAGGCTCAAGGGGCGTGCTTCTATATAAAGCTTATGGTCTGATCCGGGCGTCCACTGGCCGGTAGTACACAACGCTTATATACGCAGACAGTTAATGCGTGCATGGGAGTTGATGCGTGAATGGACATTGCGGCATATCTGCGGCAGCAGAAGGAACAAATCGGCCATGAGTCTCGCCAGGTGAAGGACTTTTCTGTATTCGATTTCAATTACATTCCGCCCCAGCCCGTTGTGCGTATGGAGTGCAAGGAACTCATCGATGAGATGCTTCGGTTCGAGGTCAGCGGAATCGCCAGCCATTACGCGGTGATCGGCAGCCGCGGGTCCGGCAAGACCCTCATGCTCAAGTATCTCCAGCGAATCATGCCCGGGCAGACCTGCCTGGAGTTCCTGTACGCCAACTGCCGTCATCACAACACCAGTTTCAAGATCTTCTCACATCTCCTGGGTGGACAGATCGCCGGGGGAAGCCTGACAGGCCTTTACGACCGGTTCCTGCAAAAGTACCGCAGGAAGACCGTCGTGGTCCTGGACGAGGTGGATCTCATGAGCCCCAAGGACAAGCACCGCGAGATCCTGTACCTGCTCAGCCGGAGCGAACAGCCGTACATGATCGTCATGCTATCGAACAGCCCGCACCTCGTGAAGCAACTGGACGCGGCCACGCGGAGCAGCCTCCAGCCCGTTCCCCTGCACTTCAAGAACTACAATGCGGAACAGATCCACGAGATTCTGCGGGATCGGGCGGCCCAGGGCCTGCATCGCTGGGATGACGGCAGCATTGCCCAGATCGCCGCCTTGACCACGCGGTTGACCAACGCCGACGCGCGGGTGGCCATCAAGACGCTCAAGTACACGGTTACCAAACCAGGCGAGGACCTGACAAACTGCTTTGAGCGGGCCAGGCGGGACATCGTCGTGGACATGGTCAATGATCTCTCCGACGCGAACCTGATGATTCTCTGGGCGGCGGCGACCAGCAAGTCGGACCTGGCCAAGGAGATCTACCAGCGGTACTGCCGTTTCAGCCAGACGCAGCAGGAAAAGCCTTTCAGTTACGTCTACTTCTATTCTAATCTGAGCTATCTCCAAAGCGTCGGTCTGGTGGCGCTCGTGTCCACCAAAGTTGGAAGGACGTACACGAACCGCGTGCTGGCGACTTTTGACACCAGCATCGTTGATTCTCTTTTCAAGCTTCGCTTTGGCTGATGCTCAGGCAGTGGTTGGGGAGGGGGGGGTGGAGTTTATGCGTGAGCAAGCTGTCATGGAGCAGTTCCTCTTGGTGGATTGTTTTCAATAATGCAAAGAATCCGGTCTCAGAACCTGGGAGGCCTCTCCCGGTCAGCCCAACGCGCTAACTCCACCCCCTGGGTGGCTTGGAGGCCGTCCCGGTCATCCGGCCGGTTCTTGGTTCTTGACTCGTGGCGGGTCGCTCAGCAGCAGGCGACCCGCTCACAGCGGGTAAGCCGGAGGCGTAAAGATGGTACAGGATAACAGAAACATACAAGAAGTTGGGCCGAAGGTTCTTCCCATGATTCAACTGGGAGCGGAGATATACTTCGTCGATTTGCGGCTGAAGCAATTTCGGCAGGTAAACAATCCGCACGTGTGCGTGGAGTTCGGGTCTGACGCGGGAAGGCTGATGTGTGGCAGGGCCAACATCGTCTCTTGCCCCGATTGCGGCGTCAGCATGATTATCCCGCGTGTATGGCGTGGCCAGGACTTGAGCTGCATCCGCTGCTTGACTGTCTTGCCGTAGGGCAGGACAGGCGGCTGCGTGCGAAGCGACAGGCCCTCGCCGCGGAGGGGGAACTGGGCTTCGCGAGGTTACGCCGCCTGGCATTACCACTGTGCGGGACTCAGCAACATTTATATAGTTGGGCCCCTCGCATGTCCCTTGAGGTGATGATGCATGGGAAGACCGTATTCCTGCCCATGGTGCCAGGCGACGACGTCTGTGAGTAAAGGTGTGCGACGGACCAAGACCATGGGCGACCGCCGTATCCGGCGGTGCAAAGCCTGCGGCCGTAAGTTCACGCCGAAGAACCAGAAGCCGTTGGATACCGCCGAATCTATGGCGGTCAGCACGATGATTCCAGAAGAGCCAAAGGCGTCGGAATCGCTCGGCATGGCTCAGCCGCAGCCCGAATAGAAATGGACATCATCCGAGGGGCATTCCGGCTGCTGGATCGAGTCGTAGGCTACACGGGCCGGGCCCGCCGGTTGTACTATGAGATCATGCTGCTGGGGCATGTCTGCCCCCGTTGCGGCGGCAAGCCGTCAATGGTCCGTGAAGGATGGTGCTGGTGTAGCTCATGCAAGCATGAGTTCGATCCCACCGTCGCGTTCCAGCGATGTCCCGACTGCGGCGGAGCAGTCGCCCTGCACGTCCGGCGGTATCACTGCCACCAGTGCGGCGGCGATGTCGGGTCGAGATTCCTCTTTGACGGCCTGGTCTTTGACAGGGACTACTTCCGGCAACGAATGGCCGAATCACGGCAGCGACGGAGGCAGCAACGCGAGCAGGTCAGGCGAATGCTGGCAAGCAGCCGGTCGCAGGACCTGACGCTGCCTGGCGCCAACCTGGACGACATTCCGGGTCTGCTGGAAGCGCTGAACGCCCTGTCTGCCGGCTGCGGGGATCATCCACGGTGGGCGCCTTCGGAGGGGCTGGACCTGAAACGCTACCAAAGCCACATAAAGGCCCATCTTGAAGACGATCCCATCAGCCTGGAAGAAATACCGCCGTTGGGCGAAGACGCCCGCAAAGACCGGATTTGGCGCTTTGTGGCGATTATATTCCTGGCCCATGACGGCGTGGTGGACCTGCGCCAGGAGGGGGCAACAATACTGGTGATGAAACATGATGACGCAAAAGGATCTGACCTTTTTGAAGGAGTTGAAGACTCTGATGGAGTCGAAGGACCTATGGGTGGAGCTCAAGCCTGGTAGGCCCAGCTACATGGTACTCCGCGGTACCTACGGCGAGAAGGTCCACAATGCGTTCCGCATGTCCCGTCAGGGGGTACGATGGCGGTTCCAGCACCTCTTCGGGCACATCTACGTAAGTGCCTTCGAGACTATTCTGGCCATCGAGAGCAGCTTCGGCGCCCAGCTCCGCGAGCATGCCATCCGCATCAGCAAGGAGCGGCACGCGATCCGCCAGGAGATCGACGATCTCGGTTTCCAAGGTGCCGACTCATTTCTCCGGACCGACGACGCCGGCAATCCTGCCGAGGGGGACCCCGTATCGGACGAGGTGAGCGATCCGAAATGACCGAGTCAACGAAGATCGCCTTTGTCGCCAGGCGCATCAGCGAGGTGCAGGACATCTCGGACCTGGTGGGGGGGCTGTTTCCCGGCAATCCCAATCAACAACATGCGGCCGGCAGAATCCTCTTGGCACTGAAGGCCAACCCGGGGCTTCACTCAATGAGCTGCCTAGAACGCCAGCATGAGATATCGCGGAGAGTGCTGCAAAGGGCCCGTGCGAAGCTTGCCCGACTCGGCCTGATTGAGTATGCCAGTCGCCTGAGCATCCGCTACGGAGGCCAGGAAGGCTGGCGGCTTTCCAGCCGCATGAGCACTGCGCTGCGGCAACTCGCCGACAGAGTTGACCAATGGCGTGCCGATGTCGCTCCTGCCCGCCTGGCAAAAGACGAGGCCTTGGTCGGCATGCTGCGATAGCGTCTCGACTCGGCTGTCGGGGGAGTCCGCGGAGGAGAATTACCACATGAAACGCAGAAATCTACCAGTCACCATATCGGTAATAGCCGTCATCGGCGCTCTGATCGGAGCCATGGCCGCTATCGTACTGATGTCTTGGAGCCATCCGGAACGGCCCGCATCCTGCATGGCGTTGCCCGTGCGGTTTGTCATGCAGGATCCCGAGTGCGCCCAGAAGCTTCTCAATGCGATGAATGTGTCCAACGTTCGGATATTGGAACCGGAACGCTTCTTCCCCGGTCAAGTATCGTGCGGGGTTCCCAAGTCCTGCAACGGAACAATGGGAAGGAGAGACTGATCTCTCCGCGGCTTGCCTCGGAACGGGCCGTGGGATCACGGCCTCAAGCACAATCTTTATAAACCCAAGCGTACTACCACTCTGCAATCCTCACAAAAACAGCACTTAACGTGCTTACATGGGCGAGCTGTAAACGGCGGAGTAAAACCGTGGCGCTGGGCGGGCGAAAACCGTAGCGCCCATGCCTATGTGTACCCCGGACCACCCGGGGCGTCAATGTTCAGTTCTCCTTCTTCTCCATTCGCTTACGCTTCATCTGTCGCTGGCT
>JAPLNA010000092.1 GCA_026693065.1 Planctomycetota bacterium | reverse complement strand
TGGATGGTTCGCACCAATACCATACCCCTTTGAGCAGCGTCTTTCATTGGTCCTTTGGTTGCGGCCCCGACAGGGGCCGCGTCAAGTTCTCTGCGGTGAGTCCCGCTTCTCACTTTCCCGGATCGCTCAGCCGGCCCATGAAGAGGATCGCGCCGGTGGGGTTGTGGCGGATCAGGAAGAGGAAGGGGTGGTCGGCGCGGAAGACCGGGTCGGGCTCGGTGGGCATGGCCATTACGGAGATGGCCACCGCGGTGGCCGCGGCCGCTTCGGTGCCTTCTTCGTTGACGTCAACATAGGCCTTGTGGACGACGGCCGAGATAAACAGGTCCTGCTTGCCGTCCATGCCGGAGAAGTCCGCCCGGGCCTGGTCGAAGGCGTCTCTCATGCCGATCGCCTGCAATGCGTCGGCCAGGCTGAACTGACTGGTCATCTTGAATCGCGGCAGGAAGACCTCGACCTTCCGCGGCTTGAGGGCGGCCAGGTATCCGTCGAGCTTGCCGCTGACGACGTCCTTCTCCATCGCCGCCAGCCCGTCCCGGGCCTCGGGCAGCAGCACCACCATCGAGAGCTCCTCGCCCTTGTACGGCAGAGAGAGGACCTGCAGGCCCTTGGCCTGGGCGTAGCCGACGCGGTCGTGTCGATACATCAGCGGGGCCTGCGTCTCCTTGCCCCCGTCCAGGTAGAACGGCCCGTCCTGCGTGGCCTGCTTGTCGAAGGGCTCCGCCCACGTGCCCTTGAAGTACACCGCGTTCGTGAGCACCAGCCGCGTGTCACCGGTGAGAACTCCCGCGCCCAGCAGGTCCTTGATCTTCTGCTTGGTCTGCTCTTCCACCCAGCCGTTGATCGTCTTGCGGGCGGCCTCGGGGTCGGCGGCGAAGTCCATCTCCTTCAGCCCGGCCCCATAGTTATCCTTCGTCGTCGCGAGAAACTCCGCCCGCCAGGGGAACCCCTTCTGCCCCCACAGGGCGTTGGCGACGGTCAACTGATACCCCGCGTCGGCCGCCGGTTTCATCGCCGCCAGAAACGCCTTGTACGCCGCGTGCGCCTTCTCCTGCGGCCAGGCCTTCGGCCACTGCAGCGCCGCGCCCATCTGCTGCTCGGTCTGCCCGCTGGCGCCGGCGTACGTCATGCTCAAGGCCGCGTGAATGCTCCCCGGCGAAAAGAACACATTGCCCTTCTGGCTGGCCAACTGGGCGTACAGGGCGACGGCAAACTTGTCATTCGCCTCCGCCACGGGGCGGCCCTCCTGCCCGGGGGCCGGGGGGGTTTTCGCCATTGCCATCGCCACGACGAAACTGCCCGCCAGAATCACGGCCGCCAGAACAACCGGAATTGCCATCATCGTTCGCATCGCATGTCTCCTTCGGCATCATGTCTCATCCGCCGCCGAATTCTATCGCTCCCGCCGTCCCCGCCCCATTCAATTCCCTTCTTCTTCTCTCCGCGTTCTCCGCGTTCTCTGCGGTGAGTCCCGCTATTGCCTGGGCTCGCCCAGCCTCCCCATGAACAGGATCGCCCCCGTCGCGTTATGCCGGATCAGGAACAGGAACGGATGGTCGGCGCGGAAGACCGGGTCGGGCTCGGCCTGGGGCCCAGGCATGCCCGTCGGCATGGGCAGGGCCGTGGCCGCCGCGGCCTCCGTGCCCGCCTCGTTCACCTCCACGAACGCCTTGTGAACCACGGCCGAAATGAACAAGTCCCGCTTGCCGTCCATGCCGGAAAAATCCGCCTTCACCGGGTCGAACGCGTCGACCATGCCCATGCCCGCGAGCGTCCGGGCCAAGCTGAACTCGCAGGTCATCGTGAAGCGGGGCAGGTACACCTCGACGCCGCGATCCCGCAGCTTGGCCAGCAGGCCCTCGAGCGTCTTGCCCGTCACGCTTTTCTCCAGGGCCCCCAGCCCATTGACCGCCTGGGGCAACAGCACCACCATCGACAACTCATCCCCCTGGTACGGCAGCGAAAGCACCTGAACGCCCTCGGCCTGGGCGTACCCGGCGAATGCCTTGCGGTGCATCAACGGGGCCTGTACGGCCTGACCGCTGCTCAGGTGGAACGGGGCGTCCCGGGTGTCGGCCTTCTCGAAGGGCTGGGCCCACACCCCCTTGAAGTAGATCGCGTTGGTCAACACCAGCGTCGTCATCAGGTCGATCGTCCCGGGCGCGAGGAGGTCCTTGATCTTCTCGTGGGTCTGCGTTTCCACCCAGGCGTTGATGGCCTTGCGGGCGGGCTCGGCCCCCCCGGCGAAATCCACCACCCACAGCCCGGCCCCGTAGGCGTCCTTCGTCGTCTTCACGAACTCCTCATTCCAAACGTATCCCTTCTGCCCCCACAACGCGTTGGCGACCGTCAACTCATACCCCGCCTCCGCCCCCGGCCGGAGCGTCTCCAGGAATCGCTTGTACACCCCGTGCGTCTCGGCCTGGGGCAAGGGAACGGCCTCCCGGGTGGGGGTCTTGGGCGACCGCCACAGCGCCAGCACCGCCTGCATCTGCTCGGCGGTGGCGTTCCGCGCCCCCGCGTACGTCATCGTCAGGGCGGTGTGAATGCTGCTGGGCGAAAAGAATACGTTCCCCTTCTGCCCCGCCAGCTGCGCGTACAGCGCCAGGCCGAACGTGTCACCCGCCTGCGCCACCAGCGGCTTGACGGGCCTGGCCTGGGCGGGGGGTTTGGCCTGAAGGGCCACGAAACTCCCCGCCGACAGAACCGCCGCTGCCGCCGCTGCCGCCAGAAACCCCGCCGGAATCGCCCTTCGCGCCTTCATCGTCGTCTCTCCCGATTCTGCCGGGCCCGGCCCGGCCTGACCGGCCGTAAACCCGTCACCCAAAATTGCCCCGCCGCCGGAATCCTACGCCGCCCCGTCGGGGGTGTCAACCACCCGTTCGTAGGGACCCCGTAAGGGGTTTCCCGATTCCGTCTCCCCCCGGCCCGCGGAGACATACGAGCGCTGTCCAATTCCCCGCGCGGCTGCGCTTTGCCGGCATTCGGGGCGGCTACGGCGGCGTCTTCCCCTTCTCGACACCCTTCTTCTCGCTCTCGTTGCTGACCTTGCCGTCCATCTCCGCCCGCAGCGTTTCCGATTCGGCGATCCTGAGGGCATTCACCTTTCGGGAGATTTCATCCAGGATCGTCTGGGGGTCGTACCCCGGTGTCCCAATGTTAGGTGTGACCTCCTCAGTGGCTTTCGCGACTGCGGTTAACGCCGTCAGCAACCGACGACGTCCGGCCGCGTCGGACGGGATGGGCCAGGGCATCTCGATCTTCCAGACTCCGTCCTTTCTCACGAGATGGACCGAGCCCTCCACGCCCTCGAAGGTCGCCGTGGCCCTGTCGTCTTCCTCGGCGATCGTGAACGTCCCACCCAGGGCCTGGGGGGATAGATTCAGCCCTTTCATGGCGTCGGGTCCGTAGGCGCTGGTCATGCGTTTATGGAAGGTCGTGGTCGTGAATCCCAAGTGCACCATCGCGTCGAGGATCGGGCGATCTTCCTGGGCCGCATCGACGGACTGGGCGGCAAGGGCCTTGTCGTCGGTATCCAACGCGTGCAGGTAGTTCAGGACGGCCTGCCTGGGGGTGGCGGCGCCCGCGGGGGCCGTCGCCGACGCCGGGGCCGCCAAAGGCCCGCCCCCCGTTCCCTCCGCGCGCGATCCGGCATCCGCCGTTACCGGGCCCTTCGCGCCGGTCGACAGATCGACGACAACGCGGAATCCGAGGCAATCATCGGCGGCCCCATTTCGAAGGCTAAGGTCGTATCGGGAGGCGGATCGGCAGAACCGGACAGGAAACAGGTACGCCCCGCCGCGTAACACGCGAAGGCGCCCGGTGGCCGGGCCCCGCGGATCCACCTTCACGGATTTCGCGTAGTACCCTTCGTCGGACCAATCGGAGCACCATTCAAACACATTTCCTGGCATGTCATAAAGGCCCCACGCATTGGGCTTGAAGCTCCCGACCGGAACCGTCTCGGTGGGCCATGAGGCGCCATGAGGCCTTTCATAGTTGAAGTTGTAGCTGGCCTGGTCGGGGCTGAGCGTCTGGCCCGTGTTGAAGGCGGTGCTCGTGCCCGCCCGGCAGGCGTATTCCCACTCGGCCTCGGTGGGCAGACGCACCCGGCGGCCGACTGTCTCGGAGAGCTTCAGGCAAAACTCCGCCGCCGCCTCCCATTGCACGCTGTCCACCGGGTTCCGTCCGCCCGAGTGCCTGGCGGGGTTGGCGTTCATGACGTCGATGCGGTACTCGGCCTCCCATCCACGGATTGTCTTGTGTTGACTGGGATTCTCGCCCATCACCCGCTCATATTGCTGCTGCGTCACCTCGTAAACGCCCATGTAGAACGGCCTGCTGATCGTCACCTCATGTTGAGGGCCTTCCTCCAGGCGGCGGTCCTTCTCATACCACGGGCTGCCCATGATGAACGTCCCGGAGGGGATCAGCACGAGTTTCATCGAAACCCCGCCGCCCAGATCGAGGCTCAGTTCCTTCGGCACGCCGAGGCCCCTGGCCGCTTCCTCCTGGGACATGGGCCTTGACGTGGGCCCATTGCCGATCGCCTGATCCTGTTGGCATCCGGTACAGGAGACCAGGCCCAGCACAAGCACCTGTAACACCCCGAGGCGCCCCCGCATTCTTCGCACCGTTCCGCTCATGTGTTCCGCCCTTCGCAATAGGTTCAAGGCCACAGTCCCCGCCACGCTGCCCGGCAATGACCGCCATCAGCGGTTTCCATGATCGTATCTCCCCGTCGTGCCTTGGCAAGCCAATTCCCGACGCCCCAGCGGGATTCGCCCGCACCGACGGTTGCGCACCCACCCCTTTGCCTCGCCGGCTGGATAGGTCCATGGCGGAATCGGCCGCGCGGCAGATGCGGGGGCTATAGCTTCCGGCTGTCGTAGGCCCAGTGGAGCAAGGCCTGCCGTTGCACGGGCCGGCACGAAATGTCGCCGGGGGAGCAGTTGGTCCTGATCTGGGCTATGTGACGCTTCATGGCCTTCCAGCGGGCGATCTGCCGCCGATCCTCGTCCTCAATCCGCCGGCCCATGTAGTAGCGGCAGTACCACTGGAACCATCCGCGAGGGTCGTCCTTGTAGATCCAGCCCTTCTTCCGCCAGTCCAGGAGCGGCAGGCTGGCGTTGACCTTGAAGTAATTGAGTTCCGGAGCGTGCCTCGTGGGGCAAAGCCGGGCATGCGCGAACCACTCCGCGGGGAACTCGCCCGTGCAGTCGGTGAGGTATCTGCCGCCGAAGACGCCAAGCCTGAGCATCTGCCTGGGCGTGAGCTGCGGCCTGAAACCCAATTCGAAACCCCTGCCCATGGGCCGGACCAGCTCGTACGTGTAGCCCTGCTGCATGCGGTCGTTTACAACCACCACTCGTTTGGCACGCCTGCTCGTATTCGCCATGTCGTTTCCCGGATCCTCCCCGGCGTGGCAGACTGCAAACATAATAAAAAGGCCTTCAAGGGCGACGCAACGTGCTCTATTGGCCCACGTCTGTGCAGCTTCTTGCTGCCGTTGCGATGCTCTTGAGGGATTATCGGGCGTGCGTGGGGGGAAGGCAAGGACGTGGCCTCACCAGTAATTGTACATGAGGCTTTCTGGCCGACCTCCGAGCCGGTGGGGAGGGACATCGTGGTTTTGGGCATTCATTTTATCCGGGAAGGCCCCGTCGGTCCTTTCCCATGTCGGGGCGAGTTGTCTTTACCAAGGAAACTCAGGGAAGAAACCGGAGGATCATTTTGCCCACCCACAGAAAGAGCCTGATGAGCAGAGAGCCATAGCCAAAACCCGCAAGGAGGCCGGTGACGACCCTTCGCCGGTTACTCGACATGAGACCAAAGAATTGCTGGAGAGACCAGTCGATAACCGCCGGTAGGCACATGCTGAGAGTGGCAATGTGTGCCGGAAATCCGGCCAGAAAGAGGAAGGCAACGCTGGCAATCTCTCCGATGAGCACTCCAACGCATCTGGCGCACAGGGGAAAGGGTTTGCCCCTGATGCGAAAGCACCTGTCGGGAATCCCATGGCAACCAAGGCTGCCCAGTATTGCGAAGGCCAATCGTCCCACGGCAAGCTACCCCCTTCCGGCCCGCCACTGATACCCACACGAAAGACACGTAATGAACATCTTTCCTGACCCGAGGAAACCGCACAAAAAGGAGAATATCCCGCATCCAAGCAGTAACCCGAGGCAAGTCTTGCCAGCGCCGAACCCTTTTCTGTTTGAAGTAATCTGGGTATGTCCGCAGCGAGGGCATCGCACTGCGCTGCTCGCCTGCGGACTGTAATACTGCATGGGCGGTTGCGCCGCGTAGCTCACAGGATGATACTGGGTGCTCCCTTGACTCGCAGCCGCCAAGTCGTCGAGTACCGATCCAGACTCTTCCGGGGGAGCCTTTACCACAGGACGTTTTGCCTGGGCAGGAGGGCGAACCAGGAAGATCTGCTCGCAGTGCGGACACTTCACGCGTTTTCCCACCGAGTCTTCGGCTATCCCTGAAACTGCACTGCAACTTGGACAAGTCACTTTCATCAGATTTCTCCGAACAGATGCATCAGCCGGGATTTCCCAGATAGGCTCATGCCCAGGACCGCCCCGGGCCGTTTCGATGAGCATATCACGTTTTCGTTCACCGTCAAGTACTTTCGACGCTCCGACAAGGGGCATTCGTCCCCTCATGTGGCCATGATTCTGCCGAATACGACCTCGTAAGATACCTCGGGAGGCCATATGAACAGACCCTCCCCGTCGTTCTCGCAAGGTTGCCCAGATTCCTGCCGCCTCCGCTCACCGGGGCACCGCTTCCGGAAGCCGCAGTTGCCGAATCCGATCCAGAATCGCCTGGAACAGACGCTTCGGCACCGCAACCTCCGCCATCTGGAAGATCACGTACCGCGAGTGCTCCACCACCTTCGCACCGATCTTGATGAGCTTCTCCCGCAGTGTCGTCAGCGACCAGTGCTTGACGCCGTGGGGCAGGGCCAACCTCCGCAGGAAGTTGCCCAGGTTGTACGCCAGGGCGAACAGTTGCAGCCGCACCTGGTTGTCCACGAAGTCGTGGCAGGACAGCCGCGTCCACTTCACCGCGTTCTTGCCTTCCTTGATCCACTGCTCGGCCGTGCCGCGTCCGTTGTAGAACTTCACCACCTGCCGGGCCGACCGTCGCAGGTTCGTCACGATGAACCCCACGCGCGGGAATAACTCGCCCTTGTGGTGCTCGATCTTCGCCACCACCCGGCGGGGCCTGTCCCAACTGCCGGCTTGGTAGAGGAAGTCGTGATACCACACGACTGGCCTGTTCGACGGACGGCCCACCGGGCGCGTCAGCAACGGTTCGATCTCTCGGTGCAGTACATCGTTGGCCGGCAGGCGGAT
Organism: Planctomycetota bacterium; assembly: GCA_026693065.1. Lineage (GTDB taxonomy): Bacteria > Planctomycetota > Phycisphaerae > SM23-33 > SM23-33 > JAPLNA01. Next base: position 860 of record JAPLNA010000092.1, on the reverse strand, counting down.
CGCGTAGATGTAGCGTTCGACCTCCAGGTGCTCGTAGATCTCCGGCCGAGCAAACGCCGCATCGCCTCGGAAGAACCGGCGGATGTCGAGGTCGCGGTAGCGGGCGATGACGGGGGCCAGGACCGAAAGCCAGTCGTCGGCGCTGGCGACGTTGCCGTTGCGAAGCAGGCATCGCTCCAGGTCGCCGAACTGGTTGAAGCAGAACAGCGGATGATAGCACGTGCATCCGAAGTGCCCGTTGTACGCCGAGCCTTCCTGCTCGCCGTATGTCTCGCTGACGGAACTATCCAGGTCCAGAATGATCTCGCGGATCGGCTTGCGGCGGCGAGCCGTGTCGATCCACAGCCCCGACAGGTTCATCAGGGCGTCCATGTTCTTCGACTGGGTCAGCACGTCCGTCTCGAATCGCCCCATCTGACTCGTGGATGCCGCCTGCTTACTCTTGGCGCGTCCACCGACCACGTGTCGCATTGTCGGGTCAACGCTCAATCGCTCGGCGTCGTTGGTGTCCTCGTAGCCAGCCAGGCGGCTGTATATCGACTGCCGAAGCAGGCCGACCATGGTGTGACGGCTGTTCTGCCCCGTGCGCCAGTCGTCGAGAAGCCCCTGGGCCATTGCCGTCAACCCGAACACATCGTCGAGTTCGCGATAGGGCAGCAGGCCGCTATCGGAAGTGACCGTCGAACCGTGAAATTCCAGCTTCAGCGACCCGTCGAAATCGACCCGAAGGGCATCCATTCCGCTTTCACCCATTGGATTCTTGCCTTTCGCCGTCCGTGGCATGCAGAAAACCCTTTGTTTACAGTGCCAAATGCTCCTTCATTATAGCACCGACCTAACTTTCATCGGGGAAATCCGGG
>JAPLNA010000091.1 GCA_026693065.1 Planctomycetota bacterium | reverse complement strand
CCGTATACACTCCTGTCTGACTCCCTTCGTCGGGGATGGCCTATTCCACCCCGCCCGAAACTACGGGAGTCCTTGTCCAAGAGCGCTACGGAATTGGCCCGCCCGCCCAGCGCCACGGTTTTGCTCCGCCGTTTACACTTCCGTGACCGCGCCATGAGGCTGATGCAGGCCGAGCACCAGGAACGCCGCCGCATGGGCCAGGTGCTGCACGAGGATGTAATGCAGATCCTCTCGGCTGTGGGCATGTTCGTGCAGTCGGGCAAGAACGACAAGGCCAACTCGACCGCGAGCAATAGGGCGCTGGCTCTGCTTAAAGACGCCTTGGAGAAGCTGCGGCGGCTGACGCTGGAGCTGCGCCCGGAGGCCGTCTTCGAGATGACTCTCGCCGACGGCATGCGTTGGCTGGCCGACCAGGTACGCCGACGGTACGACCTGAACGTGGACATCCGCCTCGCGAAGGCCTTGGATCCTGTCGACGACGACCTCCGGTGTTTTCTGTACGACAGCGCCCGCAAGCTGCTGGAGAACGTGGCCCATCACGCCTCCTGCCCCCGCGCCACCCTCGAGATTCGACGTGGCGACCCCGACGTCATTCAACTGATCGTCCGCGATGAGGGGGTCGGGTTCAATCCGGATTCCCTTCAGGACTTCCCCGGCGCCGCCTTTGGGCTCTTCAGTATCCGCGAGCAGTTGGACCTGTTCGGCGGCACGCTCGAGGTAAACAGTTCGCCGGGCCGGGGAACGGCCGTGGCGATAACCGTCCCGACCGGCCCCTAGCGGTCTCGATCGCGGAGGTCTTGACGAGCAAGGAGCAGAAGATGAACACGTGCCGAAAGACAGCCGTTGTGACGAATCGTGACGGCCGCCTGGTCATGCCGCCTGTGGCGGGCCTGGTCGCTTGCGCACTCGTGTGCATTGGCGTCGTCGGCTGCGCCGGCGAAGAGGTGCCTCGCCTGGCCGATGCCGCCCAGTTCAAACAGGTCGCCCTCCAGGGCGGCAAGCCCGTCCTCGTGGACTTCTATAAGGGCGGATGCCCCACGTGCATTCCGCTGGACGGCATGATGGCCGCCCTGGGCGAAGAGTACAAGGACCGGGTGGTCTTCGCCCGGTTCATGCTGATGACGCCGTTCTTCGCGGTCACCTCGCCGGAACTCGAGGCCACGTACGGCATCTCCACCTACCCCGTGGTGATCCTGTTCGTCAACGGGCGGGAGACGTGGCGGTTCCTCAGGGATTACAACATGAACGACTACCGCAAGGCGATCGACGAGGCCCTGGCCGCCCCGCTGGTGCCGAGAGTGTCCGTCACCAACGGCGTACCCCGCCGGTAGGGGAACCCGAAGGAATCAGCGCGCCGCGACGTGAGGCCTGTCGATGGACCGCCGGAAGTCTTCTTCCAGCGGCCCGGCGGGGCCGAAGGCGGCAACGAACCGACGCCGCACGGATTCGCCGTCCTGGGGCCCGAGCCAAGGGGAGGCCAACTCGGCCATGTATGCCCTGAGGGCGGCCGGGCGGGTCGCCATCAGATAGTGGAACAACCCCCACGCCTGGGCATAGGCATATCGTGTGGCGGCCCCCTGGCCGGCGTTCCACTCCGTCATGGCCAGGAACCTTTCCAGCGGGATCAGCCGCCCGAGGGCCTTGGCCTCGATGAGTCGTTGGCGGTAGCGGGCCTCTTCCCGACCCAGGCCGACGGAGTCCGGGGAGTCGGCCTCGAAGTTGGTGGCCAGCCCCTCGGTGAGCCAGAACGGATACGTGGCGCCGCGCCGTTGCAGTCCACTGTTGAAGGCTAACTGGTGAGTCAATTCGTGGGTGATGGTCCTGACGCTCAGGCCGCCGACAACAGCCTCGCCGCTGTCCGAATCGCCGGAGGCGGCGAGTTTGCCGGCGGAGCCCGAGGGCCGGCCCGCGGCCTGGGCCGTCCGGACGCCCCCCATCATCGCCGCCGCCACCCGGTTGGTGCGGTGCGAGTAGTATGCGTTCATCCAGGACACTTCCGCCCCGTCTGCCGCCCGCCCGTACGCCTCCAGGGCGCGGTAGGAGTCCAGGCACACCCAGACCAGCTTGTCCGGCGGAGTCTTGGGCTCAAACCCGGCCCGGTTGAACTGCTCGTAGAACCGGCGATACACCTGATCCAGGGACCGCCCGGTCACGGCCGCGGAGGCGTCATCCGTCGGGGAGAGTACAAGGAATTGATCCGTCTGGTGGACCCGAAGGGTCAGGCCTATATCAGAGGCCAACGCGACACAGCTGGCCGCGTCACGCGCAGGGGGGACAGCGACTGGCCCCTTCTGCCAGTCCACAGAGCAGCCTCCCAGGAGCCGGCCGGCTGCTGCCGCAATCGTCGTGAGGCACGAACGCACAGGCACCTTCTACGCCGGCTTACTCTCCAATGGGCCTCCCGGTACGACCGGGCTGCCCCTTGTCTAGTCATCCGACTCGGGTTCGACTAACTGTTCATCCTTGCTTCTTGATCGATCATTGTAAGGTATCCGGCGCCAGGAAATATGCGAAATCTGAGAATGCCCCGATGCCCGGGCGGCGGCGACGACAGGTGTCGACAGCCGCTTCGGGCCCAAACCAACGAAAACGTGCCGAATCGTGATCGATCCGGCACGTTTCCTCCGCCCCTCCGTGGGCGTATGCGTCTGTTCGGTCGATCGATCCGGGCCTCCGTGGTGCCTCCCCCGCGGCAACAGCCGCGAAGGAGACCCACGGCAGCACGAACATGCCGGCCGAACAGGCCATCGGGCTGACCTGGTCAGTTACCAGTCATCGTCAGCACTTCCACCCGGCGATCCTGTCGGAGCTTGGCGTCACCGAACGTGCCGGTCTTGATCCTTTCAGCCGGAACGCCGGCCTGGGTCAGGGCGTCCCGAAGGGCATTGACCCGATTGTTGCTCAGATCAGTAGCATTCGGGTCCATGTAGCCGTCGAGCCCAAGCAGAAGGGAGGGGTTGCTCTTCATGTAGGCGGCGATTTCCGCAACCTTGCTCGCGTCGGCAGAGTGAATGTCGCTCTTGCCGGCGTCGAACCAGAACACCCTGTACTTCACCCAGCACGGAACGGCGCCAACGGCGCCGGTGGCGCCGGTCGCTCCGGTCGCGCCCTGCACGCCCGCTCCACCGGTCGGGCCAGTGGAACCGGCGATACCGGCCGTGGTGCTGCCCTGAGCGCCGGTCTCACCGGTAACGCCCTGAACGCCCGCCACGCCGGCCTTGCCGGCCGGGCCTGTGGGGCCGACCAACGTCGCGCCTTGGGCGCCTGTCAGACCGGTCGGGCCCTGCGGACCAGCGGCACCAGTAGCCCCGGTCGGGCCAGCGAACCCGTCAGCGCTGGCGCCTTGAATACCGGTCGAACCGGCTGCGCCCTGCACGCCTGCGGGGCCGGCAATGCCGGCCACGCCGGCACCACCAACCACGACGGCGCCGCCGGGGCCTGTTGCTCCGGTCGCGCCTTGAATTCCGGCCGGGCCTACGGCGCCTTCAGCGCCACGCGGACCGACCAGGACGCCGCCGGCGGCGCCGGTGGCGCCGATCGGGCCTTGCGCGCCGGCGGGTCCGGCGGGCCCTTCGGGTCCGGCCGGGCCGACCAGATCGACGCAGGGCGCCGCGGCCACTACGGCCTCATGGCGTGGCTCGGCCGCTATGGCCTTTGAGGGCCCGCCGAAACACGTGGAGCAACCGGCCAGGCCGGCTGCGCTCACCATCAGGACAATCAGTCCTAATCCTACCAACACATTGTGCTTTGACATGTTCGTACTCCTCTACCAGTTGAACTTCGATGACCCGAACCGTGCATCGCTCCGCCGACCAGGCGGGCATCCTCCGCATCAACAAGATGCGGATTCGGAACAAAAAAAAGCCGACATGATGGAACACCCGCGGGTATTCGATCACATCGGCTTACTCTGAAACGGGCCTGCCCTTCTCTGTGAGGGCCTGCCCCTTATTTAGTCATCCGACACGGAGCCCATTTCTGTGTGGCTCCCTTGCTTCTTACATGCTAGCGCCCAAAGCGGACAAATCAAGCCGAAGCCGAATTATTTATCTCCTCATGCCTCCCGTCGATCCTTCGCACGCCGGGCTCCGCGTATCCTTATTTCCTCCCGGCACCGTCGCGCCGCCCTCGTTTGGGCTCGGGGAACACAGGGCATTCCACGAATACGAACGACACAACAACTTCGCCGGTTGACGCCCCCATATCGCCGTGCAGGATGATCGCCAATCCGGTGGCCGTAAAATGCGATTCCCGGAATTGGCATCCTTCGGGCGTCGGCCACACTACAATTACTATGTGTCGGACCCCATGCGACAGCGTGGTCCGCCAATCGGATGACTAGATGAAGGGCAGCCCGGCGGCGCCGGGAGGCTCGTTGACGAGTAAGCCGACGTGATCGAATACCCGCGGGTGTTCCACCATGTCGGCTTTTTTATTTCCGGCGAAGAAAGACATACCCATGCGACTGCACAACGAATCCGAGACAAGAATGCATTGTCGTGGAACCCCGCACATCCGGTTCGTCGGGTTGTGGGCGTACGCCTTGGCCGCCGTCGGCCTGTTCTGGTCCGGGTGCACGTCGTCGGACATTTCGTCAGACAGACTGGACGCTTTGTACCGGGAGGTCCAGACCCGCGGAGTGTTCGTCGGGCTGGAGGGCCTGCAGCCGTTCTCCGGATTCCGCGCCGACCAGTTGGTCGGGGCCGTCGGCGACGAGTTGGGCCTGGCCCATTCCGCCACGTCCGGAAACTACATGGACCACATGCCGATCATCGAACAGGCCCACAGCCGCGGGTGGCCGATCTATATCCTGGGGTACAGCCTCGGCGGCGACCAGGCCCGGCGGCTGGCGGAGGCCTGCAACGATCGCGGCATCCCGATTCGCATCCTGTTCCTTCTGGATCCGCGATTCATGGCCTCCAGCGTCCCGGGCAGGATTCCCAGCAACGTCCGGCGGGTGGTGTTCTATACGAGCGGCAGCTACGATAACACCATCGGAGTGATTCCGACGCCTGGCAATCTCGTCGACCCCAGGCAAACCGCCCTGCTGGTCGAGGATCTTCCCGTTACCGGGCATATGGGTTTGCCCGAGTACGTCACCCAGCGAATCCAGGCGGAGGTCGCCAAGGACTTGCCGCAGACCAGGCCTTTGCCGCCCGTTCCCTCGCCCCAGGTTCCTGGCGGGGGCCAGGTGATGCGTCTGGAAGATGCCGCCCAGTTCAAGCAGGTCGCTCTCCAGGGCGGCAAGCCGGTCCTCGTGTACTTCTACAAGGGCGGATGCCCGTCATGCATAGCGGCCGATCCCCTGATAGCCACACTGGCCCGGGAATACGCCGGCCGGGTGGTCGTCGCCAAATTCATGCTGATGACGCCCCTCTTCGCGGTCACCTCGCCGGAACTCAAGGACAGGTAAGCTCGGCGACGATCTCGCCCAGCTTGGGCATGCGGGTCCGGCGGCTTTCGATCGAACGCTCGACCAAGTCTACGGCATAGGGCACATCCCGTGCGGCGACACGAATCTGATCGACGATCTTCTCCGCCGCCAGCAGCCATCCCCGCCCCTGGCAGATGGCGAGGCGCCGGCGGGCATCTTCCACTCTGGCCAGATGATCGCGAAGTAGTGTTGCCTGAGAGTCGATATCGCGAAATCGCCGGCCGATCAGATGCTGCAGGGCGTCCCTGGCCTGCCGGGCGACGCGGATAAGCGTTCGGTGGTGATTGTTTGCTAACACGGTGGTCATGGTTCCGTCCTTTCAACAGGGACTCCGTCCGGCGCCAGCAACGGCGCCGGACGGACAATTCCCTGGTCGGTGTCGGCGTCAGCCCAGCCGCGCTCCCTCTATTTTGGTCGGAGTCGCACTGATGCGGTCTCCCTCCTGGATAACGTAGTCCCTGGGGACGGGCTGGCGGTTGACACGGATCAGGAGATCCTGGGCCTTCCGGCCGGAGAGGTGGTCCGACAGGAACTGGTCGATGCTGGTGCCGGAAGCGACTTCGACGTAGTCGGCGTAGCCCGAGCCATCATTGTTGATGAACAATACGCGCATGGTAGATTCCTTGTGCTGAGGGTTGGTGAAGGTGTCCACCGCCACAGCGGCGAGGGACGATGGGTACGGCGGGGGCTGCTGGAGATGTGGTGGGAAGGCCGGCGGCGTTACGCCGCCGGGCATGGAGAGAACTGGTTGGCCAGCACGCGGCCGGCCGACGGTTCGGTCAACAAATCGACGCACTCGTCGTGGATGCTGAGGCTGCGGTTGACCGCAGCCAGTTCCTCGCCGTCGTGGTCGACGGCGTAGATCACGTTCTCGCCAAGCTGACGCAGTTCGCCCCGCGTCAGCTTGGCAGCCGGTACGATGCTGCTCATGGCATGCTCCTTGTCCCTGAGGGACGCAAATGGAAGGATGGAAAGGAAGCGGACGCCCGCACGGGCAACCCGCTGGAGGAATCACAGGAGAAGAGGCGGGCATGGTTGTGGCCGACAGCTATATCGCCTTCATCTATATATGACCGAAAAGAAGCCCGTTTTAAGCTGTTGGCGAGGACGGCGAACTCCGGGAACCCTCCAGCAAGGTGTTGGGGTGGCCACGTGTGAATGTGCGGTCCCCGGTATCCTACAACAGCGTCATCTCCTCGTCGCACTCACTGCAGAAGGGCGAACCGGCCTCGGCCAGTTCCTCGTAGGAACAGTCCACCGTCTGATCGCACCCAGGGCACTTCCAGCGCCTCGTGTGCGGTTGGCCGGCGCGGCCCATAGCAGCGAGTTGTTCTCGGTCCAAGAACTTGCAGCTATTCCAAGCCTTCGTCTAGCCGGCACCTTCAACTACGGAGATCAGGTCGAAGCGAAACTTACGAGCGGTGCGAAGGTCAGGAGTATCACGAATGGAGTTGCCGCGGACTCGCCAGCGTACACGGAACTACAGGGATCAACAGGCACGGTGATAAGCATGACACCGCAGACCGCGTCATTTAACGGCACCTCTTACAGCTGGTATCAGGTCGATTGGCATGACGGGAACCCGCTGGGATGGACAGCGGACGTTGCGCTCGGTTTGGCATTCGGCCAGCCTGTAGGCTCGTTCAACGGCGTGACGGCCTACTCCAACGGCTACCCGGTCCCGAACTACACCAGCAATGATTACAATGACGAGACCGGCATCAACACCGGGATGAAATGGCAGTGCGTCGAATATGTCAATAGGTATTATCACACCACCTATGGAATCAACATCAGGATTGCCGGAACAAACGCAAACCAGTATTACGGTACCGCTGCGAGCAGGGGACTTATCGCCTATGCAAACGGAGGCACAGTGGCGCCCCAGGTGGGCGACATCCTTTGTTTCTCGGGCAATTCAGACGGGACTGGTCATGTGGCAATCATCCGAGCCGTCAGCGGCACCTCGGTGACGGCTATCCAGCAGAACTGGACCGAAGACCGTCAGGATGCGAACTACACATTCGCAATGACTGTCTCTGGCGGAACGTACTCGGTCAGTGGATTGGGCAGCTTGTCCGTTCAGGGCTGGCTTCGTAAATCACAACTGCCCATCGGAGACGCCGTTCAAGCAACCGGAGCCTGGAATATCCGGTCAACTCCTGGCGGCTCTTTTGCCATTGGCACCACAGCGGCGGGCCAAACAGGCATCGTCCTTGATGGCCCTCTCGGGCAGATTTACGACAACGTCTATTACAATTGGTACAAAGTAAGTTGGGATGGCGGGCTCACGGGCTGGACTGTAGAGAATGGATTGCAGCCAACTACGAATGCCGGTTCGACAAACTACCAGCACGACGAGTGCTGGCTCAAACAGGACAGCGGCTACGCCGTCAGCTTCGCAGGCACTAATCCGTCCTTGGCTGACCTTCAAGCACAGATTCGCGTGCTCTCAGCCCAATACCAGGTACCCGTTGAGATCATTGGGGCGGTTGCCTATCAGGAAAGCGGGCTGCATCAGTATGGGGAGGACGGCTTTGTCGTCCATAACAAGACCGAGTGCCGCAGTGATTTCAACAGCGACCCGAACTCCCCCCGTCCACCCGGTCTGGGGCTGATGCAGCTTACTGGCAGTACCGCTGCCCAATTCGACCTGGGGCGGCTTATCACAGATTGGCGGTACAATCTTGAGGCGGGCGTGAAAGTCCTGGCAGACAAATACGAGGCGTCTGTCAAGAATGATCCGGCGTGGATGCTGCCGCTTGATCGCGCCAACCGTAACGTGTTGGAAAACTGGTACTACGCGCTGAAGGGCTATAACGGATGGGGGCCCGTCAGTGGTTACGAGTTGCGGGTGGACGTGGCGCGGGGGGGCACGCAATTGGAGAGTGACGCCAACTACTCCAACGACTCGATCTCCGGAGCCAATGTGCTGACGCTGGGGCACGGGATTCCGGGCCATTCGGTGGCAACGGTGGCCGGAACGAGCATGTCGCCGGAGTGGGGCAACACGGACAAGGACACGTACCTTTTGGGCACGCTGAGCGCCGGCAACGAGGTGACGTTGAATGTGCGGCTGCCCTTCTCCAGCAGTTGGAACGGGATGGTGACGGTGGTGGATGCCTCGGGGAGCCCGGTGACGGACAAGGATGGTGTTGCGGACGGTCATTTCCAAGGGACGATCCCGGCCGACGGCGCGTATTACGCGAAGGTGCTGCCGGTGTGGAACTACAACGGGCATGCCTATGTCCTAACGGATTCCAGTAGGACCTGGACAGACGCAGAGGCGTATGCCCTGGGGTTAGGCGGCCACTTGGCGACGATCAACGATGCGGCGGAGAACGAGTGGATCAGAACGACGTTCAGTAGCGCGTTCGGCAGCTTGTGGATCGGGCTTACCGACCAGCCAGTGGAAGGCACGTGGGTCTGGTCGAGCGGCCAGGCCGTGACGTACATGAACTGGTCGTCGGGGCAGCCGAACAACTATGACGACTGGTGGGGTGGCGGGGACGCGGATGGCGCGATGCTGCAGACGGACGGAACCTGGAATGACCTACGAGTCAACGCCGGGTCCCTTCCTGGTCTGATCGAATTGAACGGTGCGTGGACAGGCGGCTCGGGAACTGGTCCCTCGGCGCAGTACCTGTTGGACCTGGATGTGCTGGACCCGATTCCGCCGCAGGTGCTCTCGGTCAGTCCGCTGCCGGTTGCCGGCGGCAGCACGCCGGCGGTAGTGGACAAGCTGGTGGTGACGACCAGCAAGGATCTGGACGCCGCGACGGTCAACGTCAACAATCGGATGGTGTGGCAGTATAATGGGCATTTCTACGTGATTACGGACAGCAGCCAGACGTGGGCTGACGCCGAGGCCCAAGCCGTGGCCTTGGGCGGCCACTTGGCAACGGTCAACGACGCTTCGGAACAGGACTGGCTGCATCGAACCTTCGAGCGATTTGGGAGTGTCTGGATCGGGCTGACGGACCAGGCCGTGGAAGGCACATGGGGGTGGTCGAGTGGGCAGGCGGTGACGTACACGAACTGGCCCTCGGGGCAGCCGGACAATTGGTGGGATCAAGAAGACTACGCCCAGATGTATTCGTCGGGACAGTGGTATGACAGCTCGGCCTCCTCTACGCTTCGAGGTCTAATCGAACTGGACGGATCGGACAGCGATGCCGACGGCGTGCCGAATGTGCTGGACACCTATACCGCCGATCCGCTGAACAACTTCGAACTTCGTGGGACGGGACCGGATGGAGTCTTCGACACCTCCGACGACGTGATCTACCGGCTGACGCTCGATCCGACGTATACGGCGGGCACGAGCGTTGGCCTGTTCATCCAGCAAGGTCCCTTGCCCAGCGGACACTATCGCTTCACGGCCAACGCCACGTTAAAGGACCGCGCGGGCAACGCGATGGACGGCAACGGCGACGGGGTAGGCGGTGACGCTTACCAGCGTGTGTTTGACGTGGCGATTCCCGCCGGGAAGACCATCGAGTCCGGCAATAACGACACGCAGGGGACGGCCACGTCGTTGCCTTTAACGGAAGGCCCTGTGGGGAGCGGTTACTTGGTGGGCCGCGGGGTGGGAAGCATGTATCCGGCGGGGGACCTGGACTGGTGGAGTTTCACGACGTCGGCGGGGGACCTGGTATCGGTGAGCGTAGACACGCCGGGCAGCGACCTGAACCCGACCGTGTATCTTTTTGACGCCGCGGGCCGTGGTCTGATTGGGGACGATCATGGTGGTCCAGAAGGCGATGCCTTCATCAGCCATTACACGATTCCAACGAGCGGGACCTACTACGTGCAGGTGTACGGCGACACGTGGTACGGCGGCGGTTCGACGACCGGCAGCTACGAGTTGCGGGTGGACGTGGCGCGGGGGGGCACGCAATTGGAGAGTGACGCCAACTACTCCAACGACTCGATCTCCGGAGCCAATGTGCT
>JAPLNA010000090.1 GCA_026693065.1 Planctomycetota bacterium | reverse complement strand
TACGGATTGACGAGCGAGAAGAAGGTGAACGTGTTCGTGGAGTTCACCAACAGCGAGGCCAACAAGCTGGGCATTCCGCTGCCGGCGGGGCAGGTTCGGGTGTACAAGCAGGACCCGGCCGACAGGGCGATGGAGTTCGTCGGCGAGGAGCAGATCGACGACACGCTCAAGGATGAGCAGCTCTCACTCCAGATCGGCAACGCGTTCGACATCGTCGGCGAGCGGAAGCAGACGGACTTCAAGGTCGAGAGCAACCGGAATTGGATCTCCGAGACGATCGAGATCAAGGTTCGCAACCACAAGAAGGAAGCGGTGACGGTGCGGTGCAAGGAGCCGCTGTACCGGTGGGTGAACTGGAACGTGACGGCCAAGTCGGATGAGTTCACCAAGCTGGACGCCCGTACGATCGCCTTCGACGTGATGATCGAGCCGGACAAGGAGAAGACGGTGACGTATACGGTCGAGTATACATGGTGAATCGATCTGCACGAAGTAGTGTACCGGGAAGGATGTGCGATAAGATCATGGAACTCACTGACGGCTATCGTCAGCAGGCAGGCATATGGGAACTCTCAGGGAGAACCCGATGAAACGCATGTCTATGGCTGCAGTACTTGCCCCGTGCGTCCTTGCCCTGTGCTCATGTGAGTCAAGCGAGATCGGCGATTCGCCGAAGGAATTGACGCTGGACCTGGGCAACAAGGTCACGATGAAGCTGGTCCTGACTCCGGCAGGCACGTTCATGATGGGCAGCCCTGAGAGCGAGAAGGATCGCTTAGCTGACGAAGGCCCACAGCACGAAGTGATCATCAGCAAAGCCTTCTACATGGGCGCGTGCGAGGTGACACAGGAGCAGTACCAGGCCGTCATGGGCAAGAACCCCAGCCGCTTCAAAGGCGCGAAGAACCCGGTGGAGCAGATCTTGTGGGACGATGCCGTGGAGTTCTGCAAGGCACTTTCGGCCAAGACAGGCAAGACGGTACGATTGCCAACGGAAGCCCAGTGGGAATACGCGTGTCGGGCAGGCAGCAAGACCCGGTTCGGATACGGCGACGAGGACGCCGCTTTGGGCGAGAACGCCTGGTACCGTAGGAACAGTGGGGGCACGACTCACCCCGTTGGTCAGAAGAAGCCCAATGCCTGGGGCCTATACGACATGCACGGGAACGTGTGGGAGTGGTGCAGCGACTGGTACGCGGACTCTTACGCGAATGCGGGGAACCGCGACCCGCAAGGGGTGGATTCTGGCGCGAATCGTGTTCTGCGCGGCGGCAGTTGGTTCAACGATCCGCGGATCTGTCGGTCCGCCGACCGCCGCAGGCTCTCGCCCGGCATCCGGTGCGACCACTTTGGGTTTCGCGTTGCCGTGGACTCGAAGTAACCCTTTGCGCCGTGTCCTGCTGTAATATGCTGCTTATCCTGGGCTTTGGCTGTAATCGGGTATTTGGGTTTGTGGGGGTTTTGCCACGGGAGAGGGCAGAATACGTTACGGAGCCTTAGAGCTCTGGTGCTGGTATATCCGCCGGACTTCTTCTGCGGACAGGGCGCAGTTGAAGATCATCACCTCATCGATGATTCCGTGGAAGCCTCGGGTATCGACTTGCCCGTAGGAGTTCCCGACGCATCCGACAAGGGCCGTCGATGCCGGCGTCGAACCGAGTGAATACCGGGTTCGCCCCTTCTCGCTTCCATTCACGTAGAGCCTGATATCCCCTTTGTCGTAAACGCCTACAACGTGATACCACGTTCTCTCTTTGAGGCCCAGCATGAGAGGGGCCACACTGTTGTCGCGGCAATGGGTACCCATACTGAAGACGACCGCATAGTCGGTGCCCTGGCCGTTGGGCCTGCCCAGGCCGATACCGTAGGCAAATGCTCCATCGTTTGCACCCCGTGGAGCCGAGATGCCGACAACGGCATTCAAGTCATTCGGGTTGAACTGCTCGACGTAGAAGCACACAGCCAGGCTGAAACTGTCGGCGGAACTCTTCCGCAGGGCTGGGGAGTCCACGAGGATATGATCTTTCCCCCCTGAGAAACGATACGCCCCGCCCACTTTGCCGTTGGGCGTCCACGCCGCCCCGTGGACTATGCCGTGGATGCCGCGTCCGCTCTTGTCCACGACCTTGTCTGCCTTCTCATCGAAGGCGTAGTACAGGACGAGGTTCGCCGCCGCTCGCTTGCTCAGGGGGCTGGCCTTGTTCATCCCGGTGTCGATCTTCTCCAGCAGCATCGTCGCTTTCAGCCGAGCGACATCCTGGTCCGTGTGAAGCTCAAGATACCGTTGGCAGCACGCCTTGCCCTTGCCCAGAAGCACGCCCTTGCCGGCCGGCGAGGTCTTCTCGCCCACCTCCAGATACCAGTTGGCCAGCTCCAGGCAGGCCCCCTCCTCCAACTCCGCCACGGGCCTAGCCGCCAGCGGAACGTACGTGCGAAGCTTTTCGTCCAGGTCGTCGCTCAGGATCTTGACGGCCTCGCCGGGGCTGTCGGCCTCACCCAGGTAGGCCAGGATCAAACTGGTCCTCGTGGCGACGCTCTTGGGGTTGTCTTTGAGCCGCTTCTTGAGATCGGCCAGACGCCCCTCAAGCTCGATGTCCGAAGTGGTCTGCTTGATCTTGTCGGCAATCTCCCCGCCCCGGGCAGCGCCCACCCCGTTGGCAACGGCCAACGCCTTGCGGTAGAGCACCAGGGCGTCGGGCAGGCACTTGGCGGCTGCCTGTTCGTCTCCGAAGGCATCCAACAGGTCCACCAGCTCTTCGCCCAGGCGTTTGCGATCAACCCGTGCGCTCTTGGTAAAGCGAAGCTCGCTGGCATCCAGAAGTTTCCCCTGGGCCTGCTTCTTCTTGTCCGGAGCGACCTCGGCAAGAAACTTCATGGCATCGATGGCCGTCGCATACCCGGCCGGGTCCTTCATGCCGAAGTCATAGGCCTTCTCGCAGAGCATCGCCTGGAGGTCTTTCTGCTCTCCCACCCCCTTGGCGGCTGCGAGCAGTTTGGCGGCGAAGTCAGCCGATGCCCTGGGGCCGCCGCTGAGGACGGTCTTTTCCTCTTCGCCGAAGACGGCCTTGTAGTCAGCCTGGACGTCGGCCATTGCCCGACCGGACAGGCAAAGAATCGCCAGTCCCGCCGCCACCCAAACGAGGTCCGATCTGGTCACGTTCGCACCTTTCCACATCGCCACGCCGTGCGAGACGATACCCGGGCATTATACCCTCTCTCGCATATCAACCGCGAGGTTGGGCCGGAGACGTGAAGGATATCTGCCGTATCTCCTCCGCCGACAGGGCGCGGTTGAAGATCATCACCTCGTCGATGGTGCCGTGGACGGTGAAGTGGTTGCCCCAGTCCACGCCGAACAACTTGCCTCCGCCCAGGTGCACGGGCGCCCGGTCGGAACGGATCTGACCGCAGTATTTCTCTTCCCGTTCCAGATGCCCGTTCACGAAGAGCTTCACGGTGGCCCCGTCGTAGGTGCCGGCCAAGTGAACCCACTGGCCAGGGACGAGCTTGGTCTCGCCGAAGGCGCTCTTGCCGCCGCCCCGCTGAGGATCGGTGGCGTTGCCCACGTGAAACAGGGGCTCGCCGGCCTTGTTGTACCCCAGGCAGAACGCGGGGTTCCACCACAGGTCGTCGCCCTTGTTGATGATGTACCCATGCTCGTTGCCGTACCCGCCTGGACCCAAGGACGCCAGATTGACCCACACGGCCAGCGTAACCTGGTCCCGAATCTCCAGGCTGTCGCTGTTGGGGATCGTGATGTGCTCGTTGGTCCCGCTGAGGCAATAGCCCCCACCCTTCTTGCCCTGCGGAGTATACCGGGCGCCCACGACCGTGCCGTGGTTACCATGGCCGCTCAGGTCGGAGACCTTGGCCCCCTCGTCCGTGTCAAAGGACAGGCGCAGAACGGGGCCGGCTAAGTTGTCGCTGATCTTGACGTCCCAGCTGCCGCTGTTGTCGCCGGGGATATAGTCGTTGCACAGCAGCACCAATCTTCCGGAGGCCGGCGCTACGAAGCTGCCTTTGCTGCCGAGTTGAACGCAACTCGAAGTGCCGATCTTGCCCACCAGCGAATGGGTCGCCAAACCCGGACAAGGAAAACGCGAGTCAGCCGGCTGCGGATCGACCACCGTTATATCCCTCTGCGAAATGGTGTGTCCATCCGGCTCAGCTTTGTGGGCTGGGCCGCCATTGGGACCACCGACGTTGATGCCGACCAGCCCGCAGGCCTCGAACCAGTACCGATGTCCCTGGATCACTTCCCCGGCGTCGGCGGACGCGTTCGCGGGAACCATGATCTTTCGCTCGTCGGGCCTGGTGGCCGGCTGCCCGCCCCCCGCCCGGAACAGGCCGGCGACTTCCTCCGCCGTCAACGCGCGGTCGAAGAACATCACCTCGTCGATGATCCCGTTGAAGCCCCGGGTATCGAGTTGGCCGAACGAGTTGCCGACGCACCCGACCAGGGCCGGCGGCGGTCTCCTGAGGCCCTTGCGGACCTCGTCACGGGAGTACGGGCCCGCGGCGCCGAGCGAGTACCGGGTTCTTCCCTTCTCCACTCCATCCACGTAGAGCCGGATATCCCCCTTGTCGTAAACCCCTGCCACGTGATACCACGTCTTTTCCTTCAGGCCCGTCATGAGAGGGGCCACACTGTTGTCCCGGCAATGGGTGCCGGGCACGAAGGCGACCGAATAGTCGGTCCCCTGGCCGTTGGGCCTGCCTATGCCGATTCGGTAACTGAAGGCGCCGTCGTTGACGCCCCGAGGGGCCGAGATGCCGAACACGGCATTCTCGTCGTTGGGATTGAACCGCTCGGCGTAGAACCACAAGGCCAGGCTGAAGCTGTCGGCCGAGCTCTTCCGCAGGCTCGGAGAGTCCACAAGAATGTGATCCTTCCCGCCCGAGAAACGATACGCCCCGCCCACCTTGCCGTTGGGCGTCCACGTGGCCCCGCCCACGGCGCCGTGGTTGCCGTGGCCGCTCTTGTCGGTGACCTTGGCTCCCTCGTCGGCGTCGAAGGTGTAGTGCAGGATCAGCCCGCCCGCCGTGGCGGCCCCCGTCGCGGCGGCGGGGACGGCGGTGAAGTCGATCTTCGCCACGTCCGCCAGCGGCACCGACAGCGTGCCGTAGGGCGTCTCGACGTCCAGCTTCGTGGCCTTGGGCCGGCCCGTCAGCTTGTCGCCGTTGACCATCTCGACCCGGACCTGCTGCCAAGTCTCGCCCTTGGCCGAGACCTGCTCCATCACGACGCCGAGGATCTGGGCCAGGGGAATGCTCAATTCGCCGTAGGCGCCGGCGATCGCCAGCGTCTCCAGCCTTGTCTTGCCGCGAACCTGTGACCCATCGCGCAATCCCAAGGCCAGGGTGATCGTCGTATCCGCAACGACGTGAATCTCATCCACATCGAGGTATCCGAGGCCGCGCAATCCCAAGGCCGGGGCGATCGTGGTATCCGCGGGGCGGTTCTCGGTCGGCCCCCTGACCTCCAAACTCTCCGCGACCGTCAAGGCCGGCCACGCCAGCACAACGCCAATAAGTGCCAATGTCAGTTTCATGGGGTTTCTCCAAGTGACCTGTATGGAATAGTAGACGCACAGAAACCCCCCGGGTTCCACGAAATGCTTAAATCCTTCTTCCGCTGGGTGTAGGCCCTCAGGAATGGCGAACGCCCCGCACTTGGGGGGCGGTTGTCGTCATGTACGCGTTCCCAAGGTTAACCCGGCGCCTTCCTGACCGAATGTCTCCGGGGGCCGGCACGTCACCCAGGGCACCCTGGCCTTCTTTGCCGGGCACAGGGTTGCCGGCGGCAGCGACCTTGTCGCCAGTGGCCGACATGACCGCTTTCGCCACGCCCAGAATCTCACGCCTCACCCCGCCCAAAAGGTGGTTTCGGGAGGGACGAGCGATTACTTCACGTGGTAGACCTGGCCCTGCATCCGCATGACCAGTTCCTCGTCGGCCTGCTGGCTGGCCAGCACGCGGTTCTCGTCGGCGCTGTTGCCCTGGGTGAGCTTGAAGTATTCCTCGCTGAACCGCGTGATCTCGCGGATCTTCGCCTGGTCGCGATCCGGGTCGATGTCCGAGGCATTCGAGGCGATCCACACCGGCGGGCCCCGACGCTGTTCGCGGCGGTACACCGCCTGCTGCCCTACGTTTCGCACGCTGTCCAACGACCTGATCTTGTCGCCCTCGTAGTCTTCCGTCGAGGCGTGCCCGACCATGACGGACCCGCCGGCCGTGAAGACCTCATGGCCTTCGGCGTCCTTCTTGAACGCACCCAACTCGGCCGGCGCATCCCCCGGAGCCTTCTTTGCCCGCGCCAGCTCCTGCATGTTCGAGATGCCCCGTTGGGCATCTCCGCCGGTGCGTTGGCGGAGGAAGTCCCTGTTGATCGCCTCGCCCGCCTTCATGGCGTTGCTCGGGCCCGCCGTCAGGTTCGTCCGCTCATCGGCCAGGAAGCTCGTATACGGCGTCATGATCCCGTACTTGATCCCCAGCCGCGTGACCTCTTCCACCAGTTCGGTCTTCGATCCGTTCAGGCTGATCTCGTCGAGCAGGTATCCCACTCGCCGCATCGCCCACAGTTTCTCCACGAAGGCGAAGCGGATATCCTTGCCGGCGGGGTTGATCGTCACCGGGTACTCGAACGCCCGCTCGGCCCCCTCGTACCGCCCCTTGATGGTCAACTGCCCCAGGAAACCGCCACCGACGGGGGGCAGTTTTTTCATGTCGCCCGCATCGTACCGCCCCACCACCACGATCTGGTCGCCGTCGAACAGGTCGCCCAGCTTCCGCGGGTACATGTCCTTGAGCCCCAGGTCGCGGATCGACAGCGTCAGATCGGTCATCACGGGGTTTTTCACTTTGTTGTAGAGCGAGGATACCTTCGCCTCGATGGGCTCGGCCGGCTTGACGTACTCGCTCCGCCCGTTGTTGTCGTTGATCAGGCGTTCGAGCAACTGCACGTTCACGTCGTAGCCGACGCCGAAGGCGAACACCCGCGCGTTGCAGGTGTTGGCCTTCTTGATCTCGCGGAGGATGTCCTTCTCCTCCGTCAGCCCGACGGTGGGAATGCCGTCTGTCAGGAACAGGTACTTGGGCCTGTCACTGCCGCCCCCGGCCAGCGCCGCCAGGGCCGTCTGCATCGCCTCGGCAATGTTCGTGCCCCCGGCGGCCTCCACGCGATCGAGCATCTGCTGGGCCCTCTTGACGTTCTCGACGCCGGCGCCCACGAGCGGGCCGGGTTTCTCCTTGACCGGAAAGAACACGTCCACCGAATCGTTATACGAGACCACGTTGAACCGGTCGTCCGGGTTCAGGTTGTTCAGCACGTACGTCAGGGCCTCGCGGGCCTGCTGGATCTTCTTGCCGCTCATCGACCCGCTGTGGTCGTAGGCGATCACGAAATCCTTCGCCTGCACCGCCTTG
>JAPLNA010000089.1 GCA_026693065.1 Planctomycetota bacterium | reverse complement strand
ATGGGAATTGGCTTGCCCTTCCATGGGCGGGGCGATAGGCTGTCAGTGCTTCGGTGGCAGGAACGCAATCATGTCATGGGAACTGACCGCCGCCGGGGCCTGAGCGATGCGCGCGTTTAGAAAGAGGAGACACGTGATGAAACGCACGTCTATCGTGGTGCTGTTCTGCCTGTGTGTGCTTGCCTTGTGCTCACTCGTTCTCAACCAGGCCAAGTTGGCGGCAGAAGGACCGGCCTCGGCACCTATTGGCAGCCCGGCCAAGCAACTGACACTGGATCTGGGCAAGGGCATAGCGATGAAGTTGACGCTGATTCCCGCGGGCAAATTCCTCATGGGCAGCCCGGCTGGCGAGAAGGATCGCAATCCCGCCGAAGGCCCCCAGCACGAAGTCGCGATCACCAAGCCGTTCTACATGGGCGTGTACGAGGTGACGCAGGCGCAGTACGAGGCCATCATGGGCAAGAACCCATCCGTCTTCAAGTCCGCGAAGAACCCTGTGGAGAGTGTATCGTGGGAGGATGCCGTGGAGTTCTGCAAGAAGCTTTCTCAGAAGACAGGTAAGACCGTACGGTTGCCGACGGAAGCGGAGTGGGAATACGCTTGTCGGGCGGGTACGAAGACGCGATTCTCCTTCGGCGATGCCGACGCAGATCTACACAAATACGGCAACTACTGCGACAAATCGAACACGAACGGTTTCCAGTGGCAGGACAAGGCTCACGACGACGGGCATGACAAGACGGCTCCTGTGGGTTCGTACAAACCCAACCCCTTCGGGCTCTATGACATACACGGGAACGTCGACGAGTGGTGCTCGGACTGGTATGCGGAGTCTTACGCGAAGGCTGGAACCCGTGACCCGCAAGGCCCCACCACCGGTATCGCCTACGTGGTACGTGGCGGTTGCTGGAGGGCTCCCGGGGTGGCCTGTAGCTCAGCGTCCCGCTTGCCGCGCCTTCCTACGAGACATGCTAAGAGCAAAGCCGATGCCGCCATGCAGAAACTACAGGCCACGATGGTTAAGATGGAGTTCGAGAACCAGGAACTGGGCCTGGTCATTGACTATCTGCGAGAGATTACGGACCTACCCATCCACGTGAAGTGGCGCGGAAATCACCCCCCGCACTCCGGTGAACATCAAACTCAAGAACGTGTCGGCGGCCAAGGCTCTGGACATCCTCCTGGGCGATCTGGGGTCGGGCGAAGAGAAGCTCGCGTACAAGATCGACAACGAAGGGCTCATCACCATCACCACGGCGGCGGACCAGAAGGATGCGGCGGTCGTCACGAGGACGATTGGTTCTTTCTTTGACAGTGTTGGGTTCCGGGTGGTGACTGTTGGTGCGGCTGGCGCGAACTGAGTTTTCTTACCTTCCCGTCCAGTTCCCTGCTAGGCATTGGAAGAATAGTGCCGGAGTATCATCTTGCGGGGCGCTGCGATACTGAAAGGATGCGAACGTGGCCAGATCAACTGTCGGGTGGTTGGTGACGGGACTGGTAGCTTCTTGCTTGGCCTCTCATGCGATGGCTGGGGCAGAGGCTGCTGAGAAACTCTATGAACAGGTCTACGGCGAGGAGAATCGGTCTGTCCTGGCCTCCACGGAAGCGGCGGTTTCTGTCGCCTTTGCACGGAAGCTCATGGCAGACGCACAGTCACTCAAGGACGACCCGGCGTTTGCCGTGTTCCTGCTCACAAAAGCCCACGACTTCGGATCCAGAAACGTGGCCGGTTACCCGGTTGCTATCGAGGCTCTGAAGGCGATCCTGGATCGATCGCCCGAGCAAAAGAGTGAATTGAGAGTCAGGTTGTTGGCCTTGTCGCGGCTCTGGTATCAGAAAGCTTCGCCCACGGTGATCCCCGAAGCGGCGGAGCAACTTGTCGTCCAATTGATCCGGGCCGGCGACGAACAAAGGGATAGTGGAAACCCCGTGGCGGCCGCGAACTTCTTCTCGGAGGCCGTCCAAGTGGCCACCCGGAACAACTGTCCTTCCCTGGACACCGCTCGCGGAAGGCTTCAGGCGGCCAAACAGGACTCGGCTGGAGAGAATAGGCGAGCCGCCTTGGAGGCGGCCCTGAAGGCAAATCCAAAGGACGCGGCCGCCGCCCAAGGACTGGCGTTGTTCTGGATCCTGGAAACGGACACCCCGGGCAATGCATTGGCCTACCTCGGAAGATCAGGGGACGAACAACTGAAGAAGTACGGGCCTCTGACTGTCAGGAGTACCACGGAAGTCGGCGAATCCGACTTGCTGAGCCTTGGCGACTGGTATTGGGAACTGTCTCTCAAGGCGACGGACACGGCCAAGACAAAGGCCTTGGGAAAGGCGGCGGCGCTTTATGCGCGTTTCCTCGACGTGCACCCCCAGCAGGATGGTATGGCTCTCAAGGCAAGAAAGAGAGCCGAGGACGTCAACAAGGCGATGGCGGCAATGGGGAATGGGCCTCTTGTCATGGGACCTCCGAGTAAGGTGGCCGGCGTGGGGGGGGTCAAGTTCTTCGGCGCGCAGGAGATCGCCGGGGGTGATATCAGGTATGTCTGCTACGTCATCGACCACAGTGGTTCGGTAATCCCGGCCTGGAAGGAAATCATCGAAGAGCTCAACAGCTCTATCCGCGGGCTGGCGGAAACCCAAGACTTCCACTTAGTCTTCTTCGCCAAGGACACTTTTCACGAGAACCCACCGCGGCGGCTGGTTCCGGCCAGCGACGCCAACAAGAAGGACGCCCTAACATTCCTGAAGGGCGTTGAAGCTGGAGGATACGGTTCATGCCCCATACCAGCGCTGGCCGTCGCATTGAAGGCCATCAGAGGCGTCCCGAATAGACCGGGCGCCGGCAAAGTGTTGTACCTTCTCACCGATGGCGATTTCGACACCACCACCTACAAGTACAAAGGGCTGGTAGGCAACGACGCGGTGATCGCGTGGTTGCGGGACAACAACACCGGCAAGATGGTACACGTCTACCCGATTATCCTGGGAGACAAGCCCGCCAAAGAAACGGAAGACTCTATGCGGAAGATCGCTTCAGAAAACGGGGGCGAGTATCGTTTCGTGGAACGGAGGCATTGAGTGTGGTACTCCTCGAAGCAGAAGTGTCACCGGGCGGGTTAGAACCGGCCAGTAGTTCTTCCTGTTGTATACACTACCTGGGCGGTGCGCCCATAGGCCGTACGCGTCCGGCAAAGTGCAGGGACCGGCAACGTGGGCGGATGAGAGCACCCTTGCAAAGCACTTTGGAAAACATGGCGCAGACTTCAACGCCCAGTCAGCGGAAGAATATTCTCAGATGGCCTCGGACTTCCTTCGGCAGTCACAGGCGCAGAGCTTGCCCACGAAGATTGCCCCAGACGGGACGATCCGTGTTTACGACCCGGCAACAAACACGTTTGGTTCGTACACGGCGGACGGGGGGACTCGGACCTTCTTCAAGCCGGACCCCTCCGTTCACAAGTTTCCGACAAACCTTGATTATTGGAATGATCCTATAAGCAATCCGGGAGCACCGCCATGGACCCCAAAATGAAAGAGAATCCTTTGTGCCCAGTGTGCGGATTCAAGCTTGACCATCCTGCTTGGGACCCGGTGAACGGACCGTCCGATGAGATCTGCCCTAGCTGCGGCATCCAGTTTGGCTATAGTGACGCGGCGGGCGGAGACCCTGCGCGACGTCAGGAGGTGTACCGGGACTGGCGAAGGAAGTGGATCGAAGGTGGGATGAAGTGGGACTCGGCTGCGGTTGAAGATCCACCCGCAGATTGGGATCCCGTCAAGCAGTTGCAGCGGCTGCAGGACCAGTCATGACTCAACGTGCCTCCACTGCCCGTGCGCGTCCGGCGAAGCACAGGCAGTCGGCCGCTTCGGTCAACTTCGTGAGACTGTTAGCTTCCTCCGCGACGAAGCTGGAATCACCGTACGCGTCCGGCGGAGCACAGATGGGGCGACAATTTACGGCCGGCGAGTTGGCAATGGCGAGTTCCCGCGCCGCGGCGATGGAAGAGGCAGCGTCCGGGGGATCTTGGATAGCAGGAATCCGGCGATCCCTGTATTATGAGGCGGGGTCGAAAACGTGGGCTACGCGGGTTTTTCAGGAGCAGGTTGCCGGTATCGACAGCGCCGTGGTGAAGGGGATACTCACCGTTCAACGATATGGTTGGGTTCGGGGTCTGCGGCCCGAGTTCACCACGGCCTACTGGCAAACCATTCGTACCGGCCTCACTCCGCTTGCAGGGAATCCATGGGTGGTCATACCTGCTGGCGCTGTAGTTGCCGGCACCTCGTATTGGGTTGTAAGCAGGTCGGGCCTTCCTGACCGCATCGGCCAATGGCTTTCGGGAACCAACGAGACGGGGAGCGGCAGATGAACATAATCGAGCTTCTTGTGTCCTTTGCGATCATTGCAGCCGTAGTGGGCCTGGTGGCCCGGTCCCTGAGGATATCCGATTGGCTCGCGATTCCAGTTGTCTTGATCCTATGTGCTGGGCTCTGGTTCTTTCTGAGGAGGCAAGGGCGCGGCCACCGGTCGCCAGAGCGTGACAGGCACGATGATGGAGCAGCGAGTTGATGCCGAATGGCAGTAGGTCAGGCGTTGGCGACGGCCCACCGCCCCGGCAGGAGTTCGGCCAGGTGGTTGGCGGGATGAGCGGCGATGCGGGTCAGAACGTCGCGAAGGTAGTCGAAGGGATTGATGTCATGGCGTTCGCAGGTGGCGATGAAGCTGAAGAGGACCGCGGCGGTGGCCCCGCCGGTGTCGGAGCCCAGGAATGTCCAGTTGCCGCGGCCGACGGCGATCCGGCGGAGCGCGCGTTCGCTGACGTTGTTGTCGATTCTCAATTGACCGTCGAGCAGGTAGACGCACAAGGCAGCCCACTGGTTCAGTGCGTAGGTGATCGCCTCGCCCATCGGGCTCTTGGGCAGGACGTTGCCGCCGTTGCTGGCTCGCAGGCCCGTCATCCAGTTGCGGAACTCGACCAGGATCGGCGCGGAACGCTCCTGGCGAAGGTTGGCCCGCTCGCGCGGCGGCAGATCGGCCGTCTCCCGCTCCACGTCGTACAGCAGGCGGATGTAGGCCAGGGCTTGGGCGCTGTTACGAGGGTCGCTCTTCCGGGCCTCGTAGAAGCGACGCCGACAATGCGCCCAGCAGGCAACCTCGACCACGTGGCCGCCGGCCTGCCCGGCGTAGATGCCGTCGTAGCCGCCGAACGCGTCGGCCTGGAGGAATCGACGGCCGTCCTTGCCCCAGTTGTTCAGGAATGTCATCGGGCCGTCGCGCTTGCGAGTGGGCGGGTAGTCGAAGACGGTGTACGGGTGGGTCTCGTCGCCCAGGTAGACCCAGAACCGGCCTTGGCGGGTCTGGGGCAGCTTGCGGTCCAGCACGTCCACGGGCGTGTCGTCGGTGTGGAGGATTCGCGAGGCCAGCACTTCCCT
>JAPLNA010000088.1:2849-34158 GCA_026693065.1 Planctomycetota bacterium | reverse complement strand
TCTTGCGCGATCCGGGGAATCGCGCTATCCTCGACGATAGCGCGCTGGTGCGCTGATGAAAGGAAGGTGTCTCATGACACTGGGAATTCGAAAGCTTGTGGTTCTGGTTCTCGTGGCGGCCATTTTCCTGCTGGCCAACCTGTGGTTCGTGGTCAACTGGCTGGAGGAGAAGGGCGTGATCGACTGTGCCAAGCAGGTCCGCAAGGACTACCTGACGGGCACGGCCATCACGATCATCGTCGCCCTGCTGATCTTGCTGGTGCGGCCAGGCCGAGAGGCCGTCAGCCGGTGGGGGCTGGGCCGGCGGTGTCCGGTGTGCGACGCTCGGCTCTCGGGCCGCGGCAGCTACTGCAGCGAGTGCGGCAGCAAAGCGTAACGGTAGAGTGCGGCAACCAGAGGCACGGCTCCGGCGGAAGACGCCGGGGCCGTGTTGGCAAGGGGTTTGGCCAGGGGGGCCCACTGCCCCAGAGTCGCGGCTCAATACTGAACCACGAGATTCGGGCAGTCGCAGACCGCCGCATAAAGGGCAGATCGGACCTTCGGGTTGCTACGCAGCAGCTGGACCACCGCATCAGCCAGGACCTGTTGTTCTTGTTCGCTCATTCTTCTCACCCCCGCCTCGCCTGAGGCCGGTTCTCTTTGATAAGGCAGGGTTCGCCCTGCTGGGCCTTGTCGGAGCTCATGGCCGGGCCGCCTTGTCCATCTTGAACCATTCGATCCGGACTGCCATCCCGGCCTCCTCGTTGACCCAGACCTCCTTCCGGTCTTCACCATCCCCGTGCTCGTACTCGAACTGATATCCCATCCTGCCGAGTTCTTCGTGAATTCCCATGCTAAAACACCTCTGGCGCCTTCAGGCACCGCTCGGCCTGCGGCGGGGCCTGAAGCGGATCGCCGGTCCATCGAACAAATTCACCCTGGCCCGGCATTCACCCGCCCGGACCTGACCGGTTTTGCCTCCTGCTGGACGCAAGCCGAACCGTCGCGGTGCGGGCCGCAGGCGGGCAGAAGGTCATGGTTGGCTTCGCAACAGCCGGGCGACACTGGCCGACCGACCAATACCATCACCCGCCAGAAGGTCAAAGCGTACCTGGAAGGCACGCATCCCCTGGCCGGAAACGCAGCCGACCGCGGTCGTGCGTTAGTTCTGTCTCTGGTCGAGCATCAGGGGCTGGCCGGACCTGCAGAAGCCTTCAGCCGCCGAACCGTCTCGTCAATCGCGTTCTCGATCTTGTTCCTAGCGACCTTGAGACAGATCATGTCTGTAGCGAGGCTCTTGAACGTGATGCCCTCAATTGTGCCCGCTCCCCGCACCGCATCCGCAACCGCTCCGGGCGCGAATAGCGTCAGCTCATAGCCACAGCCGTCATTCTCAATGTGCAGTGCGATCCGCCCTTCAGAGGAGTTGTAGGCCAACGACGCATACGGCTCCTCAGAATCTGTTGTCACTGTCGCATACTTCGGGCTTCCAAAGGGGGTCAGCTCTCCCTTCCTGTGCTTTTCCGCGAGGAGTCCCAGATAGAGATGGTACGTGAACAACTCTGCATGCTCCCCGCTCATCCGAATCTTCCGAAGAAGGTATACGCGGTTCTCCGACTCCCATCGGACCATCCGATTCCAACAGAATTCAATCAACTCAGGCCTATCAACAAACAGTTTGCGCCACCCAACCGCCGGTTTTGCATTAGTGAGAATCACATCAAGCGATTCCGCGACGCCGACCTTCGGATCGATCTGATCGAGCACCTGCTTGACATATCCTCGTCTCGTCTCGATGTACTGATCCTTGATGCCCCCGCGAAGAAGCCGCTTCCAACTCGTGTCCCTGCTGCCATCATCTAGGAAGCTGTAATTGCGGCCCTTCGAAAGCAGGTAGTCACCTGCCGCAAGAAGACAACGTTCCCACCGCTGCTCACCGAAAGCCCGTAGGCCTGTCGCAGCAAAGACCGATGCTGCCCTGTCGAGGTACTCTCGGAATGACCTTAGGAACACTGCATCCTGGGTGTCATCCCAATCGCAGGCCTCGGTCGCCACCCAAGCATCAAACACTCCCGCGAACTTGAAGAGAAACTCGATCTGGCCTTGGAAGTAGCCATGTCGCTCAGCTTCGATGATTGCGTTCCGCCAGCTATCGCTCCTGGCCATTAACTGCGCCTTCAGTCTTTCCTCACGGACTTGCTGCCGGTAGAAGCCTTGCGCATCCGCCGTTGTGCTGGCCAGGTACGTCACTACTCTGTCGGACTCTGGCAGCAAGGCGTTTATCGACCGTATGCTACGTTGGAACTCGTCGAGGCCATCGTAAGGTGTGTTGACAGCCAGATTGCAGATGACACGCATCCATTCCGAGAATTGTTCAGGCTTCAGGTCATGGCGATGGTGCCGGATGTAGGCCACGTAGGCCCAGAGACGGACCATCTCCGAATAGATCGGCTGGGCATCGTCAATGGCAAGGCGGAAGAAGTGCTCTTCGTCGTAGAACGTTGCATCGGGAAGATGCGTCCGAATTCCGCCATGATGCCCAGACCAACAATCAAGGAGGCACATGAACGTGTCGATGAGCGCATTGTCGAGGCATCCTGCCTCGTGATACGTTCCGAACGCAAACGGCTCGCACCTATCACGCAGCATCTCCAGAACACCACCAACGCCCGCCGAGTCGGGGTTCCGCGTAATGATGGCAAGCACCCGCAGGAGGTTCATTATGGCGTTGTCAAAGAGCTGTGTAGTCTGGTCACGGTAGTGCCAAAACAAGTCAGCCCACACCGTGTCGATCCTGGTGCTGAAGTATTCCCGCTTAGAGACCAGCCTGCCATGCAGTTCCACGGTCTCCCCCGGGAACAGTGCATCGAGCTGCTGCTCGAGTCTCGCCTTGAACGTCTCAAAAGGCGTTAGCGGCTTCCCGCGAGCGTTCATCTTGATGTACAGGTCATCCGACAAGCCAAAGCTTCGGAGATCCAGCAGTTGAAAGGTGATATAGGGCGGATCCGCCTGCACAAGCCGGCGGTAGAAACCCGTCGCCACGCCGAATTGCCTGTGGATCGCCTCCAGCATCGTGAGCGCCGACTGGATTGTGGGGTCAAGGGTCCATGAGCGGAAGAACCAAGGCTGGTCACGGACGATTTCAGCAAGCGATGTGACAGCCTCCGGCCTGAGGTCGGGACGCCAGCGAACCAGGGCGTCGAAGAACTCGTCGCTGCTAGGCCGGACCGCATACAACAACCGCGCGCCTCCTTGTGTCTCCAGGAACGCGGCCAGATCATCACATTCTGCGTCCTTCCAAGCCAAGTACCAGTGTAGCAAGAAGAGGGTCGTCAGGCGCTGCTGTCCGTCCAGCGGGCAAAAGGCCTGCCTTTCCCCGCTTTCAACGCTGCCGTAGACAAAATCCAGATCCAGGGGCAGGGATGGATCATCCGAGGGCTTTTCCAGTGCCGAGTGGATGGCCTTGAGAAACTCCGTCCTGATCTCGACCGCTGATGGTCTGCCTTGCGCATAATCACGCTGGATTATCGGAATCTCAACCAGTGGGTGCCTGTCAAACAACTTCCTGAACGTCACTCGCTCACCGACGCCTACAGTTGTTGGTTCAGTCATGTGGTCCCTCCTTTTGCGCCAGCAAAGAAGTCGGACAGCATGCTTATAATGGCGTCCAGGTAGTCCTTGCGGTCATCCTTTTGCCAGGACAGCATGTGGTGGATGTTGCGGCTGTAGCACTTCAGAAAGACGTTCTTTGTACATAGGGGGACGAACGTACCCACGCGGTCCAACCCAATGATCTGTCGCCGTTTGAGCGGGAAGACGGCGTTGCGGTAGCTACGGTTGGTGCCCGCGTCCAGCAAGGCAAGATTCGCGAGGCTGTTATCAGTGTCTGCGTCGTCGGCCTCTCCGAAATACTTCAGGAAGTCATGGTAGAGCTGATCGAACTGAGCCCCGTCCAAATCGTCTGCCGAAAGCATCGCATCCGCCTTTCGGCACAGATCATCGTTCTCATGGGTTTCTCGCAGATAGTCACGTGAGTGTTCCAGCCATTGTCGCCGAGCATCGTGGCGCAGCGGCTTACCCGATGCCACTGACCGTACGTGCTCGATGTCCCATTGCGCTCTCTTGTAACTGTCAAACGGAAAACGTGCATTAGACGAGGCATTTTGAAGAAGCGTGGCGATGTTGAATAGCAGCAAAACAGATTGGATTGCCGCGGCATCCTCACCATATTCTAGATCGCTCACGAAAGCCGTGACGGCATCCCTAACTGCAGCATCATCGGACAATGCCTCCAGGGAGCCACCGATCACTCTCTTGAATAGTCTCTGCTTCAGTATGCGCTGAAAGGCGCTCTTGGCGACGCTTTGCCCAATCGTCCGAATTGCTGGAAGGGAGTCGCCCTCATGTATCAGGTAGCCGACCAAGTGGTACAAGACACGGTCATTGAACCATTCCTCCAACGACATGAAGTACTGCTTCACCTTCAACCATTCCGCCTCAGCGGTCGCCGCAGGCGCATCCATCTTGGCAGCGTAAAAGTGGAATGTACTGTATGGGTCGTCCGTCAGGTGAAAGACGTCGCTTTCCCTCGCGATCAACTGAAACAGGTACTCGATACGGCTGGCTGGCGAATCTAAGCCTCGATGAAGGAAGTACCAGAGCGAATCGGCCTGAAGCGCCTTCTCAATGCCATCCCATTCGCCAGCAATCTTCAATTGCTGGAGCGTCAAAACGCCGGGGGAAAAGTTGCCTGAGCGTAGGAACAAGGCGCGGATGAGCTCAGCATTCGTCAGAGGTATTTTGCCGACATTAAGCCGCGTAAACGCCTCGATTGGGTCTTCCGCGTCAGGGAGTTCGTACCAGATGACCTTGACATTGCGACCTACCTCATCGTCGTTTAGCAGGCATTGAACGAACTTGAACTTGTGGCTTCCATCTCGTGCCCCGAACCATTCCTCCATGGCTTCATAGGCGGCGCAAATGTGGTGGTTGTCGATGTTGTCGTGCCGTTGGGATTTATCAATCTTCTGAAGGAAGGCGCCGCTGGTGGTGCTTCTGGTTTCGAATGCCAGCGAAAACCGAGACTTGCCCATCGCCTCGACGAGCGTCTGGAGATACGTGAGAAGCAGGTAGATTGTTGTGACCCGCTGCTGGCCGTCAACTAGCTCCCATCGGCCATCATCCCGGCGCTTCACTACGACCGGCTGAAGGCAGTAGAACGAGGCACGATCCTGTGTGTCGGCTTTCGACTGGAACTCCCACACGTCATCCAAGAGGTCAGTAACCTGCCGTCGCGTCCAGCGAAAGCCCCGCTGGTAAGATGGCACGAAGAACGTTTCGCTCAGAAGGTCGCTGATCGGTTTCAACGTGATGGTTGGGTTCATTGGGCTCCTCCCGCCAAAGCCGTCTCGACGGACGAATGACCATTTAGGGGCTTCACGCTGGTAGCGGCTTGTGCCCGACGCGGCCCGGCAGCGTGGTGGTACGTGGCATAGGCCAAAGACACAGTCTTTCCGGAGACCGTGTACGCAGGTCTACGTGCCTTCCAACGAGCTTGCAGCCTATCTCTGCAGCCATTCCGCATGCCGCGTCACCTTTCAGGGGCCAGTATACCCTTCCCAGTGCTTCGCGTGAAGCTGCCAGTTTCCCAGGCACTTCGCCGCCGGGTCCTTGCTGCGGATGATCGGCAGGTTCTCCGCGTTTCACTCCTCTGCGGCCTTCATGAAGTTGAACGAGCCGGTAATGACCATCGCGTCGTCGATGACCATGACCTTGTTGTGTGCGATGACGTGAGCGGCATTGGTCTGGCTGGGAGTCTGGCAGGTTGACGCCTTCCGTTGCGGTTTGCTGTGGCCAAGACACGCCAGAGCTGGTATAACTGCTCGCAGTTGGTTGTCTTACCGGCGGGTCATGTGATGAACGTGGACCAGATCAAGAGCGGAACGGTCGTGCGGGGCCTGATGTTTCCCGAGGCGATCGAGGTCATGGTGGTCGTGCCGATGGACGGCTCCATGCGGCTCGTCGGCAAGGGGCTCCGGTCCGGGAAGGCTTACGACTCGGTTCTCGACGCGGTTCAACTGGGCAAGCTGGAGATCTCGCCGGAGGAGAAGCCGTACGACGGGGACGCCGCGAGGTTTCGGCTGGGCGTCGAGGCGCTGCGACTGGGGCTGGCGTACGAGTACGACCCGTACTTCTCGCTCTCTATCGCCCGGGTGGACCCGCTGCCGCACCAGCTCGAGGCGGTCTACGATTACTTCCTCCGCCTGCCGCAGATACGCTTCCTCCTGGCCGACGACCCCGGCGCCGGCAAGACGATCATGGCGGGGCTGCTCCTGAAGGAGTTGAAGATCCGGGGCCTGGTCCAGCGGACGCTCGTTGTGGCCCCGGCCAACTTGTGCTTCCAGTGGCAGCGGGAAATGAAGGACAAGTTCCGCGAGAACTTCGAGGTCGTCCGGGGCACTACCCTCCGGGCCAACTACGGCTCGAACCCCTGGCAGGGGAAGAACCAGGTCGTCACGTCCGTCTCCTGGGTCTCGCGTATCGACGACGCCAAGGAAAGCCTCCTGCGAAGCCACTGGGACCTGATCATCGTCGACGAAGCGCACAAGATGAGCGCGGCCACCCGCGACAACAAGACCCTGGCCTACCAGCTCGGCGAGGCCCTGTCGGAACGGACCGACCACTTCCTGCTCATGACGGCCACCCCGCACAAGGGTGATCCCACGAATTTCTGCCTGTTCTTGGAGCTGCTCGACAAGGACGTGTACGGCGACGTCAAGAGCCTCGAAGAGGCGATGGCCCGTAAGAGCGCCCCGTTCTACCTTCGGCGCACGAAGGAGGCCCTCGTCAGCTTCCCCGATCCCGACACCGGAAAGTCCAGGAAGCTGTTCACCAAGCGGGAGGTCCAGACCGTCGAGTTCCAGATCGACCAGGACGAGCTCGACTTCTACGACCAGTTGACGCGGTATGTCGAGGACCAATCCATCAAGGCCAGTGGCGACGACTCCGCCCGCGGGCGGGCGCTCACCTTCACGATGGCCATGCTTCAGCGCCGCTTCGCCTCCAGCGTCCATGCGGCGCGCCGCAGCCTGGAGCGGATGCGGGACATTCGCCAGCGCATCCTGGAAGACCCCCAGGCCCACCGCCAGCAGCAGATCGACAAGCGGCTCCCCGAGGACTTCGACGACCTGCCCGAAGACGAGCAGCAGGAGATCCGCGAGGCCCTGGAGCAGGTGGTGGCATCGGTGGACCCGGCCGCCCTGCGGGAGGAGATCATCAGCCTCGACCAGCTCATCCGGCAGGCGGTCACCCTTCAGGAACGGGAAGTCGAAAGCAAGCTGGTCAAACTCAAGGAGACCATCACCGAGCACGGGGTCTTCAAGGACCCGAAGATGAAGCTCCTGCTCTTCACCGAGCACAAGGACACGCTGGATTATCTCGCCGTCAAGCTCCGCCAGTGGGGACTGTCGGTCACGCAAATCCATGGCGGCATGAAGATTGGCGACCGGGACGACCCCGGCAGCCGCATCTACGCCGAGCGGGAGTTCCGCGAAAGCGCCCAGGTCCTCGTGGCCACCGAGGCCGCCGGCGAGGGCATCAACCTCCAGTTCTGCTGGTTCATGATCAACTACGACATCCCCTGGAACCCCGTCCGCCTCGAACAGCGGATGGGGCGAATCCACCGCTACGGCCAGGAGAAGGACTGCCTCATTCTCAACTTCGTGACCACGAACACCCGGGAAGGCCGGGTGCTCCAGAAGCTGCTCGACCGCCTCCGGGAAATCCGCAACGACCTGGGCACCGATCACGTCTTCGACGTGGTGGGCGAGGTCTTCCCCGCCAACATGCTGGAGAAGATGCTCCGCGACATGTACGCCCACAACCTCACCGAAGACGCCATCAAGAGCCGCATCGTCGAAACCGTCGATCCCGACCGCTTCCGCGCCATCACCGAATCCACTCTCGAAGGCCTGGCCAAGCGGGAACTCAACCTCTCCGCCATCGTCGGCAAGTCCGCCGAGGCCAAGGAACGCCGCCTCGTCCCCGAAGTCGTCGAGGACTTCTTCACGCGGGCCGCCCCGCTGGTCGGCGTCCACCCCAAACCCGTCCGTGGCCGCCCGCACGTCTTCCACGTCGGCCGTGTCGCTCGGACCCTCTGGCCGGTGGGCGAGCGGCAGGAGCTGCAGTTCGGCAAACTCGGCCACGAGTACCAGCAGGTCGTCTTCGACAAGAACCTGCTGGTCAAGGACCCCACCTCCGAATGGGTCACCCCCGGCCACCCGCTCTTCGAGGCTGTCCGTGCCGACCTGCTCGACCAGGCCGGCAACGACCTGACCCGGGGCGCCGTCTTCTTCGACCTCCACCACACCGAACCCTACCGCCTGGACGTGTTCACCGCCGCCGTCCGCGACGGCCGCAACAATTGCCTCCACCGCGTCCTCCAGGTCGTCCAGTGCTCGCTCGACGGCGCAATGGCCATCCGCCGGCCGACCATCTTCCTGGACCTGGCCGCGGCGCCTCACGGTGCGGCCGCCCCGGGCCCCGGGCTCATGCCCTCCCGCGCCGCGATGGAGCAGGTTCTCATCGCCCAGGCCCTCCGCCCGCTGCTGACCGACGTCGTCGCCGAACGTCAACGCCAGGTACGCACCATTCTCGACCACGTCGAAATCAGCCTGACTACCATCATCGACAAGGTCCAGGTCCAGTTCGCCCAGCTGGCCGAACTGAAGGAGGCCCGCCCCAACGAGCCCGGCATCGAAGGCCGCCTCAAGATGCTCGAAGACCGCATGGATGAACTGAACGGCCGCCTCGAACAGCGCCGCCGCGAGCTCGACCGCGAGGCCGAGTGCATCATCGGCGACATCGAGCACGTCGGGTCGGCCTGGGTTCTGCCCCACCCCGACCGCGACGCCCCCACCATCGCCCCGATGGTCCGCGACGAAGAGATCGAGCGGATCGCCATCCAGGCCGCCATCGCCCACGAAGAAGCCGCCGGCTGGCAGGTCGAATCCGTCGAGGCCGAGAACCGCGGCTTCGACCTGATCAGCCGCAAGCCCCACCCCGAAGACCCCGCCACCGCCATCGCCGTCAAGTTCATCGAAGTCAAAGGCCGCGCCACCGTGGGCGCCATCGCCCTGACCTCTAACGAATACAACACCGCCTCCCGCCTCCGCGGTGACTACTGGCTATACGTCGTGTACAATTGCGCCGCCCAGCCCGAGGTCCACACGATCGCCGATCCCGTACGGATGACGTGGGAGCCGGTACAAAAGGTCGAGCACTATCAAGTCACAGCAGCAGCCGTACTGAGTGGAGGATCCGGATATGGCTCATGAATACGCCCGAGAGATCTACGGCCTTTTTCAGGTGCTTGAGCAGAAGGGAATGCCGTGGATCGCGGCTGAAATCAGGCAGGCGATTGACGACCCCGACCGCGTCCATCCTGAACCATTGGATTCATACGCCCAGATGGAGGTAGCACTTACGGTGGTCCGGACGTATTTCGTTGAGTTGCCTCGAATGTGGAGCGAAGTTGGAGGCATGTTGAGGACCGCCCTCCGTTCGAACGATCTCCAAGTGAAAGTCGTGGTGGACGGTGTCGAAGGGAGCGACTATCCCTTTGACCGCGAGGACATGATCAGGGCCGAAATGCTTGACCGGTTGATCCCAGGATTCCCCGCAGAACGCCCACGCGAAGAAGGAGGTAGCCGTGGCCAAGAGTAAGATAACACCGGAAGACATTGCCCGCCTGAATGACATCATCAACGTTCTCAATGGTATTGCGCACGTATCTCCCGGTCTATCAACAGCGAATCAGGCCAGCAAGATATACGAGATATTCATTCTGGCCAATATTGCCGACGCAGCCAGCCAGTTCGCCATATTGACGGCATTCTCCACCGTGGATAACGGGCACGGACAGGCTGTTCCCGTCGCAGTCCCCCCAAATGGTACTCTGAACTTCCGGCTAAGCCCTGGCGACATATTCGATATTAACGGTGCTCCTGGGTTCATCTTCATGAACGTCAACGGTGTGAAGTACGAACTGCAGAACGGAATAAGCTGCTGCGGCATATCTTCGGAGTATCACGAATTAGATATCAGTATAGTCGACGAGCCCCATGCGAGCTTAGCCAGGTTCCATAAACAGCGACCTCTGGAGCCGTGGGTATCCTTCCTTGTTGAATGCAAAATGAGAGGAAAGAAGCTGGAGTTCGGAGTGGGGCGGGAAGTTGTCGGCCTCATCGCGGAGTTTCCTTCCACGGCTGTCTGGCTTGTCTCTAACAAACAGCACGGGGCCGCCGGCAACCCCAACCGCGTCGGGCCCCTGGTCCACCACTACAAGGGGAACACCGCGTTCAATATCAATCATGCAAATAGAACGCAGTTGGTAATGGCCATGCAGTTGGAGTTGTCCGGTCTGCTATGAATAACGCCTACCCCAAGCGTCTTATCGAAGTTGACCTTCCGATTAAGCGGATCTCGGCGCATGCCAGGCGGGAGAAGAGCATCCGGCATGGGCATATCTCCACGTTGCACATCTGGTGGGCGCGACGGCCGCTGGCGGCGTGCAGGGCGGTGGTGTGTGCGGCGTTGTGGCCGGACCCGGCGGACAAATTGTGCCCGGAGGCGTTTCGCCTGCGGGCGGCGGAGATCGTCAACGACTTCTGCAAGAAGAGCGGGACGAAGGCCGTGGAGGCCATCTGCTCGGCGGAGTCGTGGACTCGCTACCAGACGCTGGCCAAGCCGGGCAACCGGATCGACCCGGCCAACCCGGACCACCAGAACCTGCTGCGGTTCACGCTGCTGGACTTCATCGCGGATTTCGCCGCCTGGGAGGCCTCGACGGAAAGGACGTTCCTGGCCACTGCCCGCGCTCTGACGCAGGCGGCCCACGAGGCCCTGGGTGGAGAGCCCGGGACCAGGCCGCTCGTGGTCGACCCGTTCGCCGGCGGCGGGGCGATCCCGCTGGAGGCCCTGCGGGTCGGCGCCGACGCGTTTGCCAGCGATCTGAATCCGGTGGCCGTCCTTCTCAACAAGGTCGTCCTGGAGTACATCCCGAAGTACGGCCAGCGGCTGGCCGACGAGGTACTCAAGTGGGGCCAGTGGGTCAAGGAACAGGCCGAGAAGGAACTGGCTGAGTTCTACCCCACAGATCCCGACGGCGCCACGCCCATCGCCTACCTCTGGGCTCGCACGGTCACCTGCGAAGGCCCTGGCTGCGGGGCGGAAGTACCCCTGATTCGCGGCCTGTGGCTGGCCAACAAGGGGAAGCGGTCCATCGCCCTGAGAATCGTCCCTAACCCCAAAAAGAAACGGGTGGATTTCGAGATCGTCGACGGCGTCAAACCGCGAGACATCGGGGAAGGCACGGTGGCCCGCGGATCGGCCTCCTGTCCGTGTTGCGGATACACGACACCTGTGGAATCCATACGTCGCCAACTTGGCGAACGCAGAGGCGGCACGTCCGATGCTCGAATGCTGGCCGTGGTGAATCTCGGTAAGGGCGAATCCGGGCGGTTCTACCGGCTGCCGAAACAAGGTGACCTCGATGCGGCCAAACGTGCGGCCGCCGCCCTGGCGGACCTGCGGAAGCATCCTACGGGGGGCTTGAGTGCCATCCCGGATGAACTGGTTTCGCAGAACGAGATCAGGCGCATCAGTGTGCCCCTTTATGGGATGACATCCTGGTCGGACATGTTCAATCCGCGTCAACTTTTGGCCCTAGCGACCATCAACCGCCTCATCGACAAGGCATCCCGGGAATTCAGCGGCCTCTGTGAACCTGGCCTGGCGCAAGCGACCCGAACGTGCCTCGCCCTGTCGCTGAGCAAGGAAGCGGATCTCACAAATGGGTTATGCAGTTGGAAGCCGGATGCCGAGTGTCCCGTGCACATGATGGCGCGACAGGCGATCGGCATGGTGTGGGACTTTCCTGAGGCGGTGGCTACATCCGATTCCAGCGGGTCGTGGGCAAGCATGTACGACAGGACGGCATACTCGATCTCACGTGCCGTGTGCTCGGTCGGGGGCGAGGCCCACCTTGGCCGGTTCTCTGCCACAAACCACCTCCTGCCAAACGACTCATGCCAGGCGATCATCACGGATCCGCCATACTACGATGCCGTGCCTTACGCGCACCTTTCGGATTTCTTCTATGTCTGGTTGCGCCGCAGTTTGGTGACCGTTGAGCCTGATCTGTTCGCCGACGCGACGGTGCCCAAGGACGAGGAAGTTGTCGTGGACCGGCCGCATCGTTTGAGCACGTCCAAGAAGGATATCGCGTTCTACGAGCGAGAACTTACTCGTGCGTTTGCGGAAGGCCGCCGGATCGTGGCGCCCAACGGCATCGGGACCGTTGTGTTCGCCAGCAAAACAACCGCGAGTTGGGAGGCGATTCTGAAAGCAGTTGTCGAGGCGGGCTGGATCATTACGGGGTCATGGCCTATCGACACGGAAATGGACACCCGGGTAGCCGCTCAGGGGCAGGCAAGGCTCGCGTCTTCTGTGCACCTGGTATGCCGGCCGCGGGAGAACCCCGATGGGTCGGTGCGTACGGACGACGTCGGGAATTGGCGGGACGTGCTCGTGGAACTGCCAAAACGGATTCACGAGTGGATGCCACGGCTGCAGGCGGAGGGAGTGGTTGGTGCAGATGCCATCTTTGCGTGCCTGGGGCCGGGGCTCGAGATCTTCAGCCGGTATTCGCAGGTGGAGAAAACCTCGGGCGAGGTGGTGCTCCTACCGGAATACCTGGAACACGTCTGGGCGGCGGTCAGCCGTGAGGCCCTGAACCTCATCTTCGAGGGGGCGGACGCCACGGGGTTCGAGGAAGATGCTCGCCTGACGGCGATGTGGCTGTGGACGTTGAAGACCGGCGACCAGGAGCCGGCAGCCGGCGGCCCTGAGGACTCAGAGACCGACGGAACCGAGGATGCCGATGGGTCTTCAGGCAAGGGCGTGCCGAACGGGTATGAATTGGAATATGATGCCGCCAGGAAGATCGCCCAGGGCCTTGGCGCCCATCTGGAGAACCTTGCGAGCCTGGTGGAGGTGAAGGGCGATACGGCCCGGCTGTTGCCGGTGGCGGACCGGACGAAGGTGCTGTTCGGGCACGAGGAGGGCCAGGCACCGGCCGAGGCGAAGCGAAAGAAGCGGCGCGAGGCCCCGATGCTGCCGGGCATGGGCAAGGCGCTGGAGGAGGCCGAGGAACAGGCCGGCGGCTGGGGGCCGACGAAGGCCCCGCCTCCTGGGGTTACGGTGCTGGACCGCGTTCACCAGTCGATGATTCTCTTCGCCGCCGGCCGCACCGCGGCCATGCAGCGGTTCCTCGTGGACGACGGCATCGGGCGTGACGAGCGTTTCTGGCGACTGGCCAACGCCCTATCGGCGCTGTATCCATCGGGTACGGGTATTGGCCCGGAAGAAAGGGCTGGGACTATGATCTACTTCGCCTATGGATCAAACATGTCCGAAGAGGAACTGAAAAGGGCCGAGTACTGCCCTTCGGCCACGTTTGTCGGCATTGCCAAGCTTCCGGGGTATCGGCTGGCCTTCAGCCGAGCTTCAAAGAAGAAGGGGCGAGAAGGTACTGGGCTTTCGGACATGGTGCCGGCGGAAAACCAATGTGTTTGGGGAGTGCTCTATGATATCCCCGACGAAGAACGTGTCGGGCTCAACCGTAAGGAAGTATATCACGGCAAGGGCGCCCCCGATAACGGCTACGAACCTGCCTGGATAGTTGTCTTCACGAAGGAGCATCCGCATGTTTCCCGCCGAGTGGAGACGTATCTTGTGGCGGTGAGGACGAAGGAGAAGTGGGACGGACGGGATATCACTCCCGCCCCGGGTTATCTGGGAACCATTATCCGTGGGGCCGTGGAACACAGGTTGCCATCGCATTACATTAGGAAGCTGAAGGAAAGGCTGAAGAAGATCACTGCGGCGGGCCAACAATGAACGTGGCGAGGACATGGCGAGAGGCGTTCGATGCGGTTCTTCAGGATCGCGCCAGTGCCGAACGGCTCAAAGAATGC
Source organism: Planctomycetota bacterium (assembly GCA_026693065.1). Lineage (GTDB taxonomy): Bacteria > Planctomycetota > Phycisphaerae > SM23-33 > SM23-33 > JAPLNA01. The sequence goes on along the minus strand of JAPLNA010000088.1, from coordinate 20,143 downwards.
TCCATCCGTGAGCAGTTGACAGAGTGGACGACAGCGTTGACGGAGGTGTGCGTGCGGGCGTGCGAGGCGATGGGGTGGCGGGCGTCGGCGAAGGGGCACAAGCTGGAGCTGTTGCCGGAGGCGAGGCATGAGTACCTGGGGATGGACTTGATGGCCTTTGCGCCGGAAGAGGGACAGACGACGTGGCGGTTCCCGACGGCGGTGATGGAGCTGGAGAACGTGCTGCGGGACAGCCGGATCGGGTACTCGCTGTGGAAGGTTCTGTGCGTGCGGGCTGACTTGCGGGTGGTTTTCTGCTATCGTAGCAACCGTCGGCAGGCGGCGGACCTGGTCCGCTACCTGCGGGACGAGGTGGTCCAGGCCATGTCGATCCGGGACCGGACGGACCTCTCGGGCGAGACGCTGGTGGTGATCGGATGCCGCGAGGACGCCGAGTCGTTCCCGCACGGTTTCTTCAAGTGGTGGCGGCTGGAGACGAACACGGGTCAGTTGCGGCTGATGGAGACATGACGATGGCACTGAAACCCTGGCATAAAGTGGTGGACCCCCGGGAAGACCTGGTGGCTGGCCGGCCGCTGGACGCGTCGGAGTTCGCCGTACACCTGGACCAGATCCGATTGAAGCAGGGGGCAGAGGTCTACCGGGATCCGGAGCGGTTCTTCGACCGGACGTATATGACGGACAGCATGGCCGACTTCGGCGGGGAGGTGGTGCGGCGGCTGTCGGGGGAGAAGACCGAGACGAATGCGATCTTCCACATGGTGACCAGCTTCGGAGGGGGCAAGACGCACGCGCTGGCGATGCTGTGGCACCTGGGCACCTGCGGGCCCAAGGCTGACAGGATGACGGGGGTTCGGAAGGTCCTGGAGCGGGCGAGGGTGTCCTCGGTTCCGAAGGCGCAGGTGGCGGCGTTCGTGGGGACGGAGTTCGACACGCTGACGGGACGGGGAGGCGCTGACGGGACGCCGGTGCGAAAGACGCCGTGGGGCGAGATCGCCTTCCAACTCGGCGGGGCGAAGGGCTTCGCCCATGTGGCCAAGCATGACGAGACGGCCACCGCGCCGGCCGGGGATGTCATCCGGGCGTTCCTGCCGACCGACAAGCCTTGCCTGATCCTGCTGGACGAGCTGGTCAACTTTATGTCGCGGAACCGGAAGACCGGCCTGACCACGCAGTTGTACAATTTCATTCAGAACCTGTCGGAGACGGCCCGGGGGTTGGACCGGGTGGTGGTGGCGGTGTCGATCCCGTCGTTGCTCATCGAGATGACGGCAGAGGACGTGCAGGACTTTGAGCGGTACAGCAAGCTCCTGGACCGGGTGGGCAAGCCCATCAGCATCGCCAACGACAAGGACACGTCGGAGATTATCCGCCGGCGGCTGTTCGAGTGGGACGGGACCGTGCCCGACGACGGGCAGCGGACCGTGAACGAGTACGCCAAATGGGTCACGGACAATCGGACGCAGGTGCCCGGGACCTTCCCCGTGGACAACGCGCGGAACGAGTTCGAGGCGGCGTATCCGTTCCATCCGACGGTGCTGTCGGTATTCGAGCGGAAGTGGCAATCGCTGCCACGATTCCAACGGACACGAGGGATCCTGCGTCTGCTGGCCTTGTGGGTGGCCAATGCCTCCAAGGCGGCGGCGGAAGGGCGTCTGAAGGATCCGCTGATCACGCTGGGCACCGCGCCGATGGATGACGCGAACTTCCGCAACGCCATGTTCGAGCAACTCGGCGAGCACGTGCTGGACGTTCCGGTAACGACGGACATCTGCGGCACGAAGAACTCCAAGGCCGAGCGGCTTGACTCGGAAGCCGTCGAGACCATCCGGAAGGGCCGGCTGCACCGAAAGGTCGCCTCGGCGATATTCTTCGAGTCTACCGGCGGGCAGCAGACGGCGAAGGTGGCGACGTTGCCGGAGCTCCGGCTGGCCGTGGGCGAACCGGACGTGGACCTGGGCAACATCGAGACGGTTCTCGACACGCTCTCGACAAGCTGCTACTACCTGACCTCCGAGGGTAACAGCTACAGGTTCAGCATCAGGCCGAACCTGAACAAGATCCTGGCCGACCGGCAGGCGAGTGTCTCGGAGAAGATGATCCAGGATCGGATGCGACAGGAGATTCAGGCCGTCTTCGCCAAAGGACCTGGCGTCGAACGAAAATTCTTCCCCGAGCAAAGCGGCGATGTGCCGGATCGCCCCGTGCTGACGTTCGCGATCCTGCCGCCGGGGCAGTCTGTCTTGGAGAAGACGTCGTTGGCCGGCGTCGAGCGAATGACCAGGGAGCACGGCGCTTCCGGGCGGACCTTCAAGAGCGCGGTCATTTGGTGTGGAACCGATGGGGCGGCGGCGCTGCAGGAGGAAGTGCGGAAGGCCTTGGCCTGGGAGGGAATCGATGACGAGCGAGATACACTTCAGCTCGACGAGAGCCAACTCAGGAAGCTCGACCAGAACATGAAGCGGGCCGATCGGGATGTGAAGGAGGCAGTCTGGCGGGCCTATCACTACGTGCTGCTGCTCGACAAGAACAACGCTCTCCAATGTGCGGACATGGGGCTTCTGAACTCCAGCATGGCCGAGTCAGCGATCCAGAACATCGTCAACGACCTGACCCGGAGCGATGTCCTGTCGCCCGGGCCCAGCCCGACCTTCCTGGTCCGGCACTGGCCGGCGGCTGACGAGTGGTCCACCAAGGCGGTCAGGGATGCGTTCTTTGCTTCGCCGAAGTTCCCTCGTTTACTGAACGGGGACGTGGTCCGCGAGAGCATCGCTCGCGGCGTGAGCAACAACGACCTCGCCTATGTCGGCAAAGCCCCCGATGGCCATTACGAGCCGTTCCACTTCCAGACGAGCCTGTTGGCCCAGGATGTCGAACTGTCCGACGACATGTTCATCATCAAGGCGGAAGTGGCCAAGCGGCACGTCGAGCCGCCGAAGCTTACGAGCATCACCATTTCCCCTGAGAATCCCTGCGTTGCTCCCGGTAAGCAAGAAGCATTCGCAGCCAGGGGTCTCGACCAGCATGGCCTGCCGATGGCGTTGACGGCTGTGGCATGGAGCGCAGCAGGTGGCTCGGTCGGTGATGACGGCGTACTGACGGCCGGGCCCTACGAGGGGTGTTTCTCCGTAACGGCCAGTTCTGCCGGCATCAGTGCCTCGGCGAGCTACCGCGTGTCGGCAAGATCGGAACCGCCTTCTCCCCAGCCGACTCCGGGAAGGCTGGTCTGGTCGGGCGAAGTGCCGGCACAGAAGTGGACCAACTTCTACATGAAAGTCTTGTCCAAGTTCGCGTCAGACCGGTCTGTCAGCATGAGCATCAGGGCAGAGATCACCGTCGATGGCAAGGTATCGCCCCAGAAGCTGGAAGAAACGAAGACAGCGTTGCGGGAACTGGGCATGAGCGACAACTTGTCAACCGGATAAGCCAGACAACAGAAACATGTTTCGGCATATCGGCAAGGAACTTTCAAGATTCTGGACACTACCGCTTTCAGTGTCGCTCGTAAATGGTTCACCAGCAAGCTGGATCAGTTGGACGCAAGCTACCGACCGAGATACCGAACAAGAAGGTTGACAGGAACCAGAAAGATGAGCCATACGATCGAGGGAACTACGGGCCGGTTCTGACCTGCCCTCCTCTGGCCGGTTTGGACCCGCCCGGTGATGACCTGCCTCGACGGCAATCGAGGCTGGATGCATCCACATTCTTCACGGCGAGCTTGCCCTTCTTGAGCAGCAGATGCACACCTCTGCCCTTATTGGGCACAACGGCAAACTCAAGGTAATGGTCTTTCAACACAGATGTGCCGACGCCCAGGCGCAACATGCTTTGCAGCTTACTCAGTTGGTTGCGGGTGGCTTTCTGCTGTTCAACAGACCATTTCCTCGTACCCGTTCGCACTATGATGGCCACCTTCTTGGGTTGAAAACACACAACCTCTGCCTCCGCTTCTGGCATGTCCGCCGCTTGGTGCTGGAGTTCCTCCAGGGTTGGACGGCCCCAACACTGCAATTCGTCGATCATGTAGAGAAGGAATGACAGCGTATCGAACCGGAGATGGTATACGTCCTGGCAAGTATGCGCGCCAACGGCCCTGAGGATCTCTCTTCGAATCAGGAACTGTTTGGCATCGTCCTCTGAAAGGAGGCCTCGCTCGTCCTGAGATAGATCGGATTCGAGGAAATACACCAAGGACTTGCTCACGAGTAGGGCGCTCACGATGCCGTGGTCAAGATTGTCGAAGGACTTCAGGAACTTGAGGTAGTACTTGTTCTGAAGGTGCGTGCCGAACTGATCGCCCTGTCGTACGGGCCTGGAACTCATTAGCCGTATGATGGTTTCATGAAACGGTAACATCTGCTGCGAGAACCCGAACCTCAGGTCCCCCGCATGCACAAGGCCCATCTGACGCAACGCATCGCGAGCAAGGGAGTTGATCCTGTCGATATGCGAAAGGGGATACCCAAGGTCATGGCATAGGGCAGCAAGCGCCCACATGCATTCCCATTCGTCGGAACAGATCTTCCCTGCGGGCACGTCCCGTCCGTCTGGCAACTCCTTACTGTCAAGAAGCTCATCGGAAAAGAGCAAGCCGCCGAGGCAACCGTGTTCTCGAAGAACGCCCTGTCCGATGATCCAGACCCGAAAGGCATGGGCAATGTGGTCGCGATAACGGTCTGGCGATGCCCCATAGAGCATGCTTTCGAACTTGGCGAAACTCTCCAGCACGTTGCGAAGGTCGGTGACGCCCAGGGAACCTTCGTGAAAAAAGGAACTGTAGCTCACCCTGTTGTTCTTGCGGTCCCACTCACGGGGGTCGTGCTGTTTCAGCTTCCGGAGAGCGTCCGTGAGCACTTTGGGCCACACTTCGAGGAGAAGGGAATTCTGTGTACGAAGATCGTGAGCGGTGAGTTTCCCGATGAGTGTCCGCGTTTCAGCCTGCAAGTACGAGAAGTTGCCGTTGGTCTTAAGGTACTTGACCAGAGCGGCATCCGCCTTTCCCACATCCTTGTTGATCTTAAACGGTGGCTTTGGAAATGCCATGACGCGCCGCCATATCAAGTTGACTGGCTCGAAGTGGGCCGTGCACCGGACAGGCGGTGCAGCGTCCTTCCGCCAGAGTCTTCCGCAGGGCGACGAACTGTGGCGCCGCCAGAATCTGCGCCAGGCTCATCTCGTAGACCGACGCGCCCCAGTCACGGCGTCTCTCCTCTTTGAAGACTTCGCAAGGAAGAACATTCCCGTCGGCCTGGACGACCAGTTTCCGGAAGCCTGCGCGACAGGGCACATTGTTGTCCGGGACGATACCGTTGAACGGTGAGCCCGTGCGAATTTCCAACGAAGTCCGCCTTCGGAAGTCGACAAGCTCCTGAACAAACTGGTCTTCCTCGTCTCTGCCGAGGTCGAGCAGGCCGGCGTTGAACAGTCCCCGGCCTTGCGGCACGAATCGTAAAATGCTCAACTTGCCGATTCCCAGAGTCTCAACGAAAGCAGCCGTGTTCGTGAGATCTGACACGTTTGGCCGCATAGGAACAAAATTCGCGGTACAAGGGATCCCGCTGGCCTGGCACTTCCGAATAGACTCCGTCAGGCAGTCGAAACTGCCTCTCACGCCGGTGATTGAGTCGTGAACAGCAGAGCAGGAACCGTGAATACTGAATACAAATATCGGTTGGCCAGGCAGCTTGGCAACTTCGCGCACGAAATCCAACGGAAACGGAGCGATTCCGTGTGCCGAGGAGAGTGTCGCACCACACGTGAATATCTCAGTCGAGAAGCCGAGGCGAACCACTTCCCGTAAGGTTCGCATGAACAAAGGCGCAAGCGTCGGCTCCCCTCCGCCGAAACTCACCTGCCCGGTCCGCAACTGAGACGACTCTGCCAAGAGCCTGAAGACGACGGCCTCGGTGAGTTGATTCCTGCCTGCTGGCCCGGAACTCGATGAGCAGTGCCGGCAGCTCATGGGGCACCGGTCCGTCAACTCCACGACAAGTTCCTGCAACTTCGCCACCGCACTTCCTCGGACAACGAGTGGAATGGGCTTATCGTCATGATTATCCCCCTGGTCTCCGCGGCCGTCAAGAGGCTTGTCGTGTTTTTCCCCAACAGATTGCGTTCCGCCCCGGCAGCATCCCCAAGATGTAGCGTTTCGTCCATAACGTCTTTCTTCGGAGCAAGTTGTGGGCAGCAATCCACAGGCCGCTGCGGAGGTTACGTGCTCAGGGGGGGTGCCAGCCATGGCCGGATTGTCCAATCGTTCCGCCTTCGGATCACTGGGTTCTGGGGTACTCACGGTTGCCTCCTGGCAGTCTGCGTCCACACATGGACGGTTTCATTCAGGTTCCATTTCGGTGGAAACCAGTAGTCCGGCACACCATCCGCGGGCCGATACCGCTGTTTGATCCGCGACCGGCCGCTGACCCCCTGTACCTCCGGATGCGCCACTCTGGCGTACTTGTCTACCTCACAAAAGAGGTTTTGACAATCGATCAGTTGTAACGGCCGTCCCCAGAGCGATTGAAACACTATGCCCCTGCGGTTGAACTCCTCGTCCTGTCTTCTTGCGACCAGCGAGATGAGCTCGGACTCATTGAGACCTCCAAGGCTACGAAAGCACTTTCGGATGCCGTCCTTCGCGCCGGGCCCCGCAGTCACAAACTCCATCTCTGAGAAGTTCAGCAACGTGCTGTAGTTCAAGTCGGTAACGAACTGGTACGCCAGGAAGTCCCCGATCGTTGGATACGACCGAATGAGTTCAAAGGCCTCCATCATGGATCGTGCGGCGCCGACTTGCCCCGGAAGCCCATCGTTCATCATTGATTCGATGAGCCGAAGGTGATTCACGTGCTTACGGGGGCTGCCGAATGTGCTGCAACCCGATGGCATCATGTAGGCTGCCGAGTAGATGCGATCTCCCCGTGCCAGGGCATCGGACAACACGCGTTCGTACCGAGCAAAACCGTACGTCCTCCACGAGATCGGCCCAACAGCCGCGTCAAGAAGCGTCCAAGTGTCGATGCGGTTGAACAGCTTGAAAAGAATGACCCGGAAGAACACATCCTCAGGTTCCTGCCCCCCCTGGTAGATGACCTGCCGGATCAGAAACTGACTTACCCGATCTGTTGCCCGGTAGGCGTTGGTAAACTTGTACTCCCGTAAGATGGGGTCATCCGTCCAAGGACCACGGATGCCGGCGGCTTTCCGAAAGAAGATCGCCTGCCTTTCGGCCGCGAACCGCCAGTAAGTGTCGAAGACTTCCGTGGGTTCGGCCGGAGCCCAAGGATTATGCCGATAGGGCACAGGTTTCTGAGGCACAGAGGGAACATTGGGCAAGGCGGCGAGCTCTCCTTTTGATGAGGCCGAAGCTTCCCGACCAGAACGCACCTTTGAAGCCGGCTCTCCGCAAGAAGGAGAAGCGCATCCCGCATGGCCGGACGTATCCTTACGCCTCATTCTTGCCCTCGCCTTCATCTATCACGCCTTGGACAAACTCCCGGAGCGGTTCCAAGTCTTCTTTTGATGGGTTGCCAATCTCCGCTCTTCCTATCAGACAGTTGCACCTTACGAGTGTAAGGTCCATTTGATGTGCCATGAAGGCTCCAAGATGGCATAGACCGAGGTAGTTGCCATATGCCCGGTCAAATATGTACTGAGTTGGATAAAACGCCGTAACAGTTAAGCCCTCATCTTCATCGTAAATCGAGAAACGTATCGAAGCAGACGACTTGCATGCGGGATCGCGGGGGCCGATTGTGATGCCGTTGCTTCTGTTCCTGCCACCACTCGATCAAATGCAGCAATTGGTTCTTGCCTGGTAATCCTTCCGGTATTCCACCGTGAAAATCCAGCATCCGCTCAAAATACAGGCCTTTTCCATTCTGCTTGCAGCGTGCCTTCAACCGTGGGATGAACCCTTTGATGCACCACTGCTTGAATTCGGCACAACTGGGGCGTCCCATTCTCTCCCATTGCGGGTACGGGAAGATGATCATCGCTGAGACGCTACAAGGATGCTTCTTGAAGGCGGCCAGGAACTGATCGAGTTTGGATCGTATTCGGCCATCTTCAATCGGCACCCCCTTCTCGAATCCGGTTATGCTGACAACCATCGGGCCCGGGTTGGCTTGCGGACAATCCATGGCATTCAGGAATGCCTTTCCCCAGGCCAGGGAAAGGTTGTGCTCCTCGATCGGCGGTAGCGGGCTATTGGTCATCGGGATCCTCCAAATGCCGAAATGTGGCCCGTCCAGAGTACTCTCTCCTGGAGACTCTGATGAAACAGGCCCAGTCTCGGCCGGGTTGGCGTGCCTGGGCGATTCCGGGTCGATGGCCACGGGTTAGTATCCCGGTGGACGCTGGTACAGATGGGGAAACGGCGTCGCCCGTGATAACGATGCCGTTTGGCAACAGGACGTAGTCACCGACCTGGATATCGATCGCTTTCCTCGTCCATGATTCATCTACGATAACGGCCTGCCCAGGGCTCTCGATCCCTATGATTTGTGCCCGGAGGCGCTTGAGGGCAATCTTTGCCAATCCGTCGGCGACACCGGCGCTGAGCAGCCCGAGGGACAATTCCATTTGACGTAAGAGCGCGGTGTAGCCGACACCAAGTTCTCCGGCAATGATGACCGCCTGGTCAGCAGTGCATTCGGCTACTTTCCACCCCCGAACGTTGAACGACCTGAGTACCGCCTGCTTCGGCATCAGAAGATAGCTGGCGAATCGGTTCGCCGCCCACTCCTCTGGGGCCTCTCGCACGCTCGTCGTCTCTCCGAGATACTCATCCCAACGACTGCCATGCCCAAGAACGTGGTGCCCAAGTTCGTGTGCACACGTGTAGGCTTGGCGCCCAGAATGTCGCAACGCGGAGACAAGGACGACCCCCGAGCCAGCCGATGCGTACATCCCCTCCATGCTGGGGGCCGAAATGAACTTCACCTCAACGCCGAGCCGTTCCGCACACTCATAGACGCAGATGGGCTCTTCCATGCCGTATCCAATTTGGAGTCTCGTCGTGAGGGCGGCCCGGATTGCCTTCCTAGTAATTGATACTCGATTGTTCATCGGTTGGCGTCCCCTGACTTGCGGAGAGTACGCAACAAGCCGAGAACCGCGTCGACATCTTGCGGTTTGAGCTTCGACAGTTCCCTGGCAGCCAACTGGATACGATCGGCATTCGCATTATCGAGGACTGACGCGGCGGTTGCCAACCACTCGACGCTCACGTCGTACAGTTCTGCGAAGGTGGCCAACTCCTCCGCCGAAACCTTGCGCCTTCCGGCTTCTATTTCGGAAACCGTGGGCCGATGAAGTCCCAACAACTTGGCCACTTGCCCCTGCGATAGGCCCGCCTGCTCGCGTGCCAAACGTAGCCGTCCGGCAATGGCCCCTTTTTGTGGTGCGCTCTGCATGTTCGATCTCCTAGCCGGTAACCTAGCGGATGTACTTCTGTAGCAGATCCGCGATCTCATCCACGGAGCGTGCCTTGTGCCGCTCATCATCCACCAACGGGTTCAAGTCGTCCGGCAACTGGAACCCAAAATTCTCCAGATCCACAGCCCACGCGATACCGTCTTGGCTTTCCAGCCCCAGCCCCCCGATCGGCTGCGTGTCCCCATCAATCTCCAGGTCCTTGTCGCCGATGAACTGGCGGAGTGACTCAATGACCTTGTCTACCGCTTCTGCTTTGGTCATAGCGTAGTCCTTTCTTACCGTACGTAATAGAATCTTACCGGCCCGTCGGTCGGATGTCAAGCGCCGGAAACTTTTTTTTTGCATTTGGTGACGCACCGGCCATCCCCGACCTGATCGTGGTGGACAAGTGCCTGTGCTGCAAGGTGATCGGAAGAATAGAGCTCTCGCTACGCCGAGGGGAAAAATCGCGGCCAGAAAAGCGGCCGCGACAAAAAGGGAAGGAAGGAACGGGATCACGGAAGAACCGTCAACTCACTCGTCAAAAGATTGAGTTGGACGTCCGCGTCCAAAGGCAGTTGCCGCAGATACTTGGCAAACTGTGCCACCATGATCCCTGCCGCGATATTCGCGCAGAATATCGTGGTCTTGGCGGTGCAGGGCCCGGCATACGCTTCGCCGGCGGCAAAGAGCGTGGTCGGGTAGTGCTTCCGGCTGGCGGCATCGCAGGCCGTCAGCACTCGCAGAACCTCGGCGCTCATTCTACCGTCGCTGAAGAACGTGGCCTTGTCCTTGACCGCATCCCAGATGGCCCGGCGGATGTCGATCTTGTCGACCGCACAGAACACCGCGGTGCCGATCTCCATGCTCCGTCGGAACCGGTCGTTGACCTGGAGCAGCTGGAGGCTGCCGCAGACCCGGCGGCAGATATCTCCGGTGGCCTCGACCTTGGGCCTGCCCAGGTCGTCTTCCAGGTAGCCCTGGCTGGCCAGGTTGCTCGGCTCGACCGTGTCGAAGTCGATGATCTGAAGCCAGGGCACGCCCATGGCGGCAAGCTGAATCGCCACCTGGCGGCCAATGGCCCCGACACCGATCACCGTCGCCCGGCAGGCTCCCAGACGGTCCGGAGGGACGATGTCCCGCTGCCGGCTGTACCGTTCGTCGAGTTGGCTGGTGTCAGTCGTCATAGACCACCTCCGCGGTTTCGTCCCAGAGGTCCGGCCGTACCGCCAGCTCGTCCATGACCAACCTACGTTCCGCCGGCTCCATGGCCTCGAGCTCCTCCAGCCAGTCCCCGGGCACAGAACAGCGTGCCAGGTCAGTCTGACCGAGGAGATCTTCCCGGGAGTTCCACCCGAGGCCCCAGTGCTCGGCACTGACATTGGCCTTGTACTCGGCTTCCCACGCCTCCCTTTGGCTCGGGCCGAAGGGTGCGCCAAAGTCGACCTCTGCGGGGATGACAACATGCCCGCCGGGACCCACGTTGAACCGGAGCCTCGCGTAGCTCTTGCCGCCCTGGGCCAGGACGAACATGACGGCCCATTGGCAGCCTCCGAACACCCGCCCAAAAGTCTCTTCATCCGTGGAACTGGGCTGCGGAGAATTGCCGGGGTGGGTGTGCAACCAGATTCTCGCGAACTGCTCGGGCTTCCCGCCAGCGTCGACCTGGGTCTCGAAGAAGTCGGCCACCGCCTGATCGTCGAAGACCACGCTGGCCACGGTGACCTCCTGCTTGACCGTCAGGAAGTCATCTACTCGCAGCAGGTCATTGGCCGAGGTTACGCCGAAGCCCCCGACTTCCGTGCCCTTGTGGTCGCGGAAGAAGAGGAGCTTGGCCCAGGCCGTCGGCGAAAACCGCAGGACCGGGCTTGGCCGTGCCTGCACCAGCGGGATGGGCTTGTGAACTGTCTTCTCAGGCTGCTTCGGTTCTGACTTGGCCGGGGCTGTTGCCGGCGGGGTCAGGGTCGCTTGGGATGCTTGTGATTTCATCGGGTTCTCGTTCATCTTCGTTCTCCTCTGGTTCTGGGTCTTCCTCGAAACACGGACACTGCTGGTCTTCCACGCAACTCTTGCACAACCGCTTGCCGCACTCGGGGCACTTGGTCATGCAGGACGAACACATCGATTCGCCGCAGACGCTGCATTCTTCCAGGCAGCCGCGGCAACTGGACTCATCGCATCTGTGACAGTACGAGATGCACTCACTGCAATAGTCCTGCTGGCACGATTCGCACCAGTGGGCATCGCCCTCGCTCATGGTGTAGCCGCAGTCGTGGCAGGGAATTCCCTCCCAGTGGTCCAGCGACACGTAGGGCGAGTGCGGGTTGTAGGTGGTCAGCACGGCGTTGACGAGCTGGAAGAAGTCGCAGGTCCTTCCGTTCGTCAGGGCTGCTTCTATGGCGGCACTGGCGTCACCTTCACAGAGGTGCTCGTCGCTGACGTGGGGGTGCGTCACCGACTCGTTGCAGCCGGCCGGGTGAGGGTCGAGGGCTACGATACGATAGATGCTGCTGTGCCTTTTCATCTCGGCCAGTTTGCCGATGTGCAGCCGGATCTCGAATTCGCCGAGGTAGTGGTCTTCCAGTTCGATGGCCTCGGTTGTGACCACCAACTCCTCGCCATCTTCCACGTACTCGAACTGCTCGAACTCTTCTTCCAGTTGCACCAGGTCGGCTCGGATGTCGCGGAGGGTCGGGAGTTTGAGTAGCTTACTGGAATCGATCATCCGTTCGATCTCGCTGACGTAGTACGGCAGATCCGTCAGGCCCCGGCCGACGCGGTCGGTGATCTGGCTCGCCGCGGCGTTCCATCCACGGCTCAGGCAGACGGCCAGGAGGTCATTGGCTCGGCGCAGGTTGTCGAAGCTTTCGACCATGCCCGCGATTCGCCGGATGGCATCCTGGCAGCGGTTCCGCTGCAGAAGCCGAAGCTGCCCCTGGATCGTTTCGGCAACACGAAACATCTTGCGCTCGGTAGCGTCCATGGGTTATCCTTTCAGTTGATAAATGCCGAAGGGGCACCCGCCAGCTTGGAACTGACGGATGCCCCTTCTCGGATTGCATGGATCGTTGGCGTCCGCGTCAGACTGCGGCGCCTTCGATTTTCACGGGGGTGCAGGTGATGCGGTCTCCGTCCTGGAGGACGTAGTCCCGGGCCACCGGCTGACGGTTCACGCGGATCAGGAAGTCTCCCGCCTCGCGGCCGGGAAGCTTCTGCGCGAAGAACTTGTCCACCGTCATGTCAGGGGTCACGTCGACGTAATCGGCAAACCCACCACCGTCATTGTTAATGAACAGAATCCTCATGGTAATGTCCTTTCGGTAAAGTGTGTGACGCAATTACATGCGTCTATTCGTTTGACTCGTGTACAACCATCTTGACTTCACGAACGTGCGGCAGCCGCGATTGTGGGCGGGCTGCGCGCAGAGATTCCCTGGTGTTGCATGGTGGTTCCTTTCGTTCTGGGGGTTCTTGGAGAGGGGTTGGATATGGCTGCCGCTACGCGGGCAGGCCACTACGGCTTACAGCATGTCCATCTCACGCTCACAGTCGGTGCAGATGGGCGACCCGGCTTCGGCCAGGTCCTCGTACGACACAGTGACGGTCCGGTCGCAGCCAGGGCACTTCCATACGCGTGAGTAGACGCCCTGGGTGGCCTTCTTGACTACCGGCCACTGTTCATTGCCGACAATACTGTCGGATGGCTCCCACTCGCGGACACAGCAGGGCTCGTTGTCTGGATCCTTCGAGATGCGGGTGTCGTCTTTGTCCGAGCCCTGGACGTCGTAATCGTAAAGGGTCACGGCGACGCCCGGGCTCTTGAACAACACATCCGCTACGCCGCCAGTAACTGTCACGATGACTTGAAGGCTTGGCGGTTTGGGCCTTCGGGTTGCTTTGCACATGGCTCTTTCCTTTCTTCGATGTCCAGGGCTTCCCGTCCGGCCGCTTCCTCTTCGAGCGTAGGCAGGCGGAGGTCGACCTTGACGGGGCCGAGTGGACAATTGTGGTCGTAGTACCAGGAGGGTTGCTCACTGCCCGGGTTGAACAGCGACACCTTGACGTCTTCGGCGTCCTCTTCGAGACAGGTCACGTTCAAGGTGATGATCCGCGTGTACTGCCGGCTTCCTGGGGCGTGGCCACTTCCATTGCCGGCCGAAGGGTTCTGGCGCATTTGTTCGCGAGATTGCCCTTTCCTGTTCTTGGCCCGGATGAGGCCCTGAAGCACGGCCTCGACGTCGTCCCGAGCCTGCCGAACGACTCGGATGGCTCCTTCCAGGCTGCTCTGGCCGCCTTCAACGATCTCGATGACGAGGAACCGGAAGAGCGAGTCTCCCAGGTTCTTGTCGCAGACCCGGGCCATCAGGGCCTGCAGGCTCTGGCAGTCATGGCCCGGATCGATTGGCAGCAGGTCGCTGTGGGGATACGAGTCGTAGACGATTCGGGCGAGGTTGGGTCGTTGGTTCTTGATCATGGTCTCGCCCTCCTCACAGCTTGAAAGTCTTGCCGACGGAGGGATGGCTGTGGACCTCGCTGCTGATCTTGGCTCTCAGCCAGGACTCGATCTTGTCCAGGGCCTCCTGGGACACGCGGTCGATGCGCAGGTGGGGCCTGCTCCGACCGAACGACTCCAGGATGAACTTGCGGACCTCCGACCGGTTGATCAGGTGCGCCGGTCGTGGCACGCTTTGCTTGGGTTCTACAGGGTCATCAATCATGGTTCTTTCCTTTTCTGTCCGTCAGGACGATTGGGGTAAGGGTCGGCGGAACCGCCGTCAGCTTGGCGATCTGGACCAGCTTTCGGTCGGTAGGCGCCTGGCTGGCCAGGATCTTGCGGACCTCTTCCGCACGTACCAGATCCTTGCCGGATTGGTCTGCGTCTACGATGACGGGACGCTTGCGGCCGCGACCGTAGGCATTCTCGCCGTCATACTCGTAGCGGGCGTCGCCATGGCGGTCGAAGTCGATGCCGTGGCTGGTAAGCCACTGCTCCAGGTCCTCGAATTGGCCAAAGCACGCCTCGTCATCGGTGAACTGAACGGTCTGGCCTTTCGAGGCGGCCGTCTCGATGGCCGCTTGCACCGCCGTCGTGTCCAAGGAGTATTGCCAGTCCAGGCTGACGCCCTCGGAGGCGATCATCCCGACCAGCTCGTCCAACAGCCGGCGCGGAATCGTGCCGCCGATGGTGATCTCAGCGGGGAAACGGTCTGACATGGGTAGCTCTCCTTATTGGTTGGGGTTTCGGTTGAGTGTCATTTGACGCCGAGCAGCTGCGCGATGGTCAGCCCGAAGGCCTTCTTGAGCAGCTGGTAGCCGTAGCCCCCGGGTTCGTCGCCCCAGGACAACTCGCCGGCGACGACGACCTTGCGCCCGGGCTTCTCGGGGTCTTCCCGGAAGGACAGGTCTCGGAAGCCGCCGTCATTCCAGCCAGTCACAAACTCTTGGACTGCCTTGGCAAGATCTTCGGGGGTGCCGGCAAATACGTGGCTGGCCTCGACCTCCCGGCCGCAATCGGTCAGCACGCCCTGGACCAGGCCGTGGTACTCGGGATGTGACCGGATCTCTTCCAGGGAGGTGAACGTGGGGGTCGGGCCGACTTCCTCGCTGGGAAGGTGAACGGTGATGCTTCGCTTGGCCTGCACCGGGCCCTTGCGAGGGTCCAGAACGTCATTCTCGCCCAGCAGCACCCGTTCAGCCGCCGCGATGCAGGCGTCAAGGTACTGCCGAACCTGCCCGGCAATCCGGGTCTTCCTGCGATCGTCTAGTCGGATTCGCTTGGGACCGAACGCAATGTAACAGATTAGATCTGCGCCCATGGATACTTCTCCTTCAGCGCAGCCGCAAGGGTCGGGATAGACCCTGTGCGGCCACGCCGATTGGGGGTTGTTGGAGGTTGGGGTGACGCCGCTGCGGGAACTGCCCCTCAGCGGTACTACGACTTGCTCTGCGGAGGCGTGGGGATGCACTTGGCGACGACCTCCGCGATCGCAGCAATGACGTCTGCATCCCAACTCTTGTCGGGATCATAGATCTCACGGCCATTCTTCATGTCCAGGTACAACAGGTCGTGGATCCTCTGAACGGCCGGTGGAACGAGCCTTGCCTTGGCATGACGACGGGACTTCCAGACCCCGCCGAGGCTTCGCAGGATTTTCAGCAGCGTCTTCTTGTCGACGTGGGCCGACTCGATGCGGATGTTGCTGTGCTTGACGTAGGCCGTCCACCAGAGGTCTTCACTAACAATCTGGACACTTTGGCATTCCACCCGCTGGAAGTCCGCTTCGTCGAACTGGGAATCGGCTGCCAGCAGGATGGGCTCCCCCTTGGGGAGGTCGGCGACAAGCTTGCCGTCGATGTCCCGAAGCTCTTGGAACCAGTCATTGTCCTTGAAGTACGCTGCCCGTCCGTCCCAGCATTCCAGGTTGTAAACGCTGTCGTCGGCCCGGTGCAGCCGGCGAACCTCGTCCATGTAGCCCAGCAGGTAGGTGAGGTACTCGGCCGTCAGTGTGACCAGGCAGAAGTCGCACTCGCCGTTGTCGTTCTCGTTCGTGCTGGAGGTGTCGATGATCAGGTGTGTGACGGGGGGATGTTTCTTCATGGGTGCTGCCCTCCCGTCCCCGACTCCGACTCCTCGTCTTCGCCGCGGGCCTTCCACTTGAGTTGGCCGATAGTGCATGCGGCGGGATCGACATCGTCCCGCACACCCAGGTAGACGGGCTGGAACAGACTGCCGCCGGGGTAGGCATAGAGGTAACGAACCTCAATGGTGCTTCCGGCCTTGGGGATCTGTTGGTTGGCCGGCACTGTCACATTGCCCACGGCGACGCGTTTGCCGCCTTCTAGCAACGCCAGGGCGACGCTGCGTTTGGTGCCGTTGGCCTTGGCGACGATACAGGAGGCGGTCGCAGTGAACTTCCACTTGAGCTGGTCGCCGCCGGTGGAGGGCCGGCCAGGTGTGTAGGGCGCCGCATGACGCTTGAACACGACGCCCTCTGCTTTGAGACGGCACAGGGCGGCCAACATGTTCTTCTTCTGGGCCGTGCCGGTAGCCGTGCCATTGACGCGAATCGCGCCTTTGCCGCCAGGAACCACGATGACGCTGAGGGCGTCGAGCCGGCGGCTGTACGGTTCCTTTCGCAGGTCCATGCCGTCCTGCTCCAGCAGGTCGAAGGCAAAGTAGAGGTCTCCGATGGCCTCGCCGTCCATGAGCCACTGCCGGCTCCCGATGGTCAATGCCTGCTGGGCGACGGGCTGCGGCAAGGCAACGGCCAGACCCTTGCGGTTGATTCCGATGACTTGGTCGCCGTCTTTGCGGATCAGGATCCGCTTGCCATCGAACTTCTCCTGCATCCACCAGCCGTCGTCGCGGATCAGTTGCTCTGCCTGGTCCTGGCCGATGGGGTTGAGGAGTTGGGGGAAGACCCCTGTGGCGAGATCCTCGCGATCCGTGCCCTGGTACGGCGTGCCGTCCTGGCCCGGCGTGTAGCCCTTGGCCATCTTCTCGTTGATGAGTTTCTCGAAAAGGGTGACGGCGGTCTGGTAGTCAACGGGCTTGGCCGTCTTGGTGCCGGTCTGGAAGGTGCTGCCCCGCCGGCCGAAGGCGAAGTTGACCACAAAGCCGGTGCCCTTGGGCTCGATCCCGGCCTGGTACACCTTGTCACTGTTATTCTGGCGAAAGTACAGGGTGATGCTCTTGTTGGGGGTTTCTGATGACATGGGAGTTCATCCTTTCTGTTGGGGTTGTGCCTGCCGCCCGCGGTGGCCCTTTCGAGGGTCACCTTGTGGCGAACGGCGGGCGACGGATTTGCTCACAAACTGCTCGCCTGAGTGCTCGGTTGTTTCTTCACGGCGGCGCGGTACGTCTGACGCGTCCGCGT
>JAPLNA010000088.1:0-2799 GCA_026693065.1 Planctomycetota bacterium | reverse complement strand
GATGGTGTAGGCCCTGGTGTCGTTGTCGACATAGACCAGGCCTCCCTTGCGGGGATCTTCCGGCTGAACCATCGAAGATACGTCTACGCGGTCCAGCGTCAGGCCCAGTTCCCGGGCATGGGAGATGGCCCGCCGGGCTGCATCCAGGGGGGAGGTCGCCAGCCAGTGCTGGTGATAGCGACCCTTGTTCTCGACCTCGTACAACGTGATGGAATGTGTTCTTGGCATGGGATCTCCTTGCTCGGCGCCGGTTCATGCCGGTGCCTCTTGGGACAGATCAATGGAAACAACCTTGCCCCGGTGGTTCACGACCTCCAGGACTGGCGACAGAGACTCCGGATCGATCATGAGCCGGTGTGTCTTCCTGGCCGCATCGAGAGGGTTTGCTGCCCATACGTCGATGAAGTACACCACCCGGAAGAGCAATTCCTGCCCGCCTGCTTTGTGCGGCGGGGCAATGACGAGGCCCCTGGGTGCAGGCTGGCTCTGATCGGCATTCAGCCTTTCGCAAAGCTTGCTGACTTCCTTGAAGTCCAAGGGTTTGACCAGACCGCCGTCCGTAGCGATCTGCTCGATGGCCTGGTCCGGAATGTTTCGGCCGGCCTGGAGGTTCTCCGCCTGGTGGAACCGAAGCGCCGCCAGGATGGTCGCCAGTTGGCGGCCGTTGATGCGCAGAGTGATACTGTTGTTCTTCTTTGCCATGGGTTTGCTCCTGGAATTGAGTTACGTGAGGGGACGGATGTGTCAGGAGACCGCTCGACCGTCGAGATCGTGTGTTTCTTCCCTCAGGTCCACGTGCCGGCAGGTAGCTTCAAGCTGGGCCTCGAGGCTATCCAAGGCATCCTGGACGCCGTTGCCCACCCCGAAAGTCACCGGGGTAGCGACCCTCAGGTCCAGCGGCCCGCGGTACGCCCAGGCCTCGAACGGCCCGGCAGCGCTGGGATCGTGGTCGTTGTGGCTGAGGATGACAAAGCCATCCTTCTTCAAGAACCGTGTCAGGCGCGGCAGAGCCGGCCTGACCTGGGCGACCAGCGTCCCGTGCTGGACGCCCCAGGTGTACGCCTCTTCGCACGGGCGGCACAGCGTTCGACGCTGGTCAGAGGCCCTCTCGACAGAGACGGGAACCACGTTGGCTCCGGGGTTCTCGCAGTGCTCGTTTTGACAGAACTCTTTCATGGTGTCAGTCCTTTCTCAAAGGTGGATCTTGCCAAGGAACTGTTTCGCAAATCCCCTGTCCGACTTGGCTCTCCGGACAGAGGCTTCGAGGATCTCGATCCTCCGGGTCACATCCGCCTCCGCCTGGCTCTGGATGCTCGCCTTGTGCTTCTCGAACAGCTCTCGCATGGCGGTATTCAGGTCGTCGTATTCGGCGTCTCTGCCGAAGTTCCGGGCCGTGTTGGAGCAGAAGTGATCAAAGAACCTCTCCATGTCCTGACCGGCCTCGAAGTACGTCGAGTAGAAGCCGTGGATGTCGTAGTGGGCGATGAACCCGCAGTGCAGGTGGAGGTGTCGGTAGAGCCGCTTGGTGAAACGCGCCTTACCGAGCCCCTGTTCGAGGAACTTGGTCCAGTCTCTGAACACGAGCTCCTTGTCGCGGGCAGTCATGAATTCGACGTCGGTGAACATCACTGCTCACCTCCCTTCCCAGCCTCGCGGAACATCTCCGGGGCAATCTCACGCAGTGGCGTGGGGTGCCAGTGGATATCTCGCTCGATGTGCAAGCCCATGGGCCCCGTGGCGCTCTGGAGCTCCGCCAGCGTGAAATACCCCAACTCCTTCTCCTGGCCGTCCACCAAGCCGAAAAACATGCCCGCCTTCGGGTCGAACTCGGTGGCGTACCAGGTCCAGCTCGAGTCCGGGGTGAAGAACTTCACGTAGGCGACTGCCTCGGGCCCCTTGCTTTCCTGTCCATAGAGAGGCGGCAACTGCTTGCGGATCTCCTCCGTCAGCAGCTTCATGCCGGGAGCCTTGCTCCTTGCCGTCGCCTGTTTCGGCTGTGGCCTTGGCGTCGTCATGCCGAGACAGATTGCCCGGTCGGCTGGCAGATCCACCGCCTCGGCAAGTCCCGTCAGGAACTCGACCATGTTGCGGTTCTGCTCCTCGCGGGAGACCGGAAAAGACTCCATCGCTGGAATCGGTGTGCCGATCACTTTCACCTGGCGGGCCTCCAACTCGAGGACGACCCGGCCGTTGTCGTCTCCGTACCATTCCAAGTACGGATAGTGAACCACGTAGTCCGACGGTGGCTCACCGGTCGTAATGTCGCCGACCTTGCCGGTCTGTTGGACGGAAAAGCTGTCCAGGTAGCTGGCTGCTACCGGATCGTCCGCCCTGCCGTCCCCGACGAACTGGATCTTCGTCCCACGGATGTCCCTGTGGAAATCCCCTTTCAGATCCAAGGTCACCTTCTCGTCCATTCCGGCAAACCGCATCCATCCCGTGACCTTACCGGGCGTGGTGTTGTCCAGTTCGCCTTCCAATAGATACTGTGTTGGTCTCCAAGCCATGATTTCACCTCGTTTCGTGCCTGTGATGGCACGCCTCGCTTGGCTGGCGTGCCATCGGGTTCCTTTGGCGCAACAAAAAAGGCCCCTGGAACGCCCAGAAGCCTGAAGAGAACTCGTGAACCGCATGGCATTGGCGCCATGCGCTGCTGAAATGTAAACGGCGGAGCAAAACCGTGGCGCTGGGCGGGCGGGCCAATTCCGTAGCGCTCTTGGACAAGGACTCCCGTAGTTTCGGGCGGGGTGGAATAGGCCATCCCCGACGAAGGGAGTCAGACAGGAGTGTATACGGACA
>JAPLNA010000087.1 GCA_026693065.1 Planctomycetota bacterium | reverse complement strand
GAAGAAAACCCAAGCGAAGAAGACCCAGAAGCAGCCGAAGAAGACCAGGGGTTGGCTCCCCTATGAAGAAAACCCAGCCGAAGAAGCCCCACCTTTTCGGATCGTCTGATTCCCTACGCTTTCAAAACGCCGCTGACACCAGTCATTGATCGCTCCACGAAACGCTACATCCAGACGACGATACTACCCCGGGGGCGGGCCAGACGCCAGAGGTCGTTCACCGGTTCGACGGGACTTCCCCAGCTAGACCGATCTTGCCGTCGCGGAATTGCTTGCAGACCATGCGAAACATTCAGTTCCGTTGGGGGCCCCCTGGGAAGACGGGCAATGACCGGACCGGCGACTTAAGTCGATGTGGCTGAGCAGTAGGCATGCCCGAGACACAAAGCTTGCACAGCCATGCAACCGACCCGTAGACTGTCAGTCTTCCAGTTCCGACGCGGTAACGCTTCATGGAAGACAGGTTTCGATGAAAGACAACCCGAGCACAAAATCCCCCATCAAAGATCCGCCCCTGCGGGTGGCCGGCCAATCTCTTCGTGAAGAGATCCACGATCTGGCCTATGGCCGCCTACTGGCCGGGTGGATTGCTATCGTCATGGTGCTGGTCATGGCTGGGATGGAATGGGTCCAGTGGACGCTTCGGATGCCGCCTATGCCCCTGCTGGGGACCTGTGTGGCGATTGTCGCGGTCGGAATCATCTGCTGGTGGCTGCGGGGAAGTATTCGGCAACTACGACAGCTACTGCTTGGATACAAGGGAGAACTGGCCGTAGGGCAGGCCTTGGAGCAGACACGAACGAAGGGTTACCAGGTCTTTCACGACATCCTGCAAGAGGGGTTCAACATTGACCACGCGATTGTGGGACCTGCTGGCGTATTCTGTATCGAGACCAAGACTCGCCGAAAGCCCGCCCGGGGTCAGTCCAAGGTGATCTTCGACGGGGAACAGATCACGGTCGATGGACATACACCGGATCGTGATCCGGCGAACCAGACCAAGGCGCTTGCCCGTCGTCTCTCTGGTTTGGTTCGCGAGATAGTGGGCAAGGATGTGTTTGTGCAGCCTGTGGTGCTCTATGTCGGTTGGTGGGTGGACCCGCCGATTCGGCCGGAGCTATGGGTATGCAATGAAACGGCCTTCCCAAAGCTGCTAGACCATGAGCCCGTGAGGCTGACCCCGGAGGAGGTACAACGTATTGCCTCGGGACTGACGATCTATCTCCGCGAGCGGGAGAGGCAGAGGTAAGAGGGCTTCTGGGCGGTACGTCACCGATTCGCCCGGGCCGGTTACCGGCCTGCGCGAAAGCCGGGGGCGTGCTTGCCCTTTACGCCGGCCTGGGGTAGAATACACCGGTTGATAAGTCTGTCGGAGCAGCGGTCGGTCCCACCCCTGTTGGGACACTCGCCTTTACCGGCGGGCTGATCCACGTTACTTCTGCGGCCGGGGCAGGCCCCGCCAGGCAGACCGGTCATTGACCGTCCCGATTGAGATGGCAGGAGCCAGCTAGGGCTTGGCCCCTATCGCTAAGGCCGCGTAGGTCGGACAGATCCTGCTTTTCGTCCCAAAGCGCCGCACCGACGACCTCGCGGGTGACTGCCGCACACGCCGACCCACTTCTATACCATGCCTGCGCCCCTTCGCTCATACACTAAGCCGCCGCCCTCCGCCGGCAACCTAGCCATGATCTCCCCGAAGGGAACAAACTGGTTGCTCCTCTGGCAGAACATGCTCAGTTCCGGCAACTTCACTCGCAGTCCAATGTCCATTGGTAAGACCGCCTTACCTGCGTCTCGCACGTTACACCACTCTTCGAGCAATTCACAGAGGCCAACGCGATCGTCGCCTATCTCTTCTTCACCGAACTCGTCAACCAAGAACACACGCGGCCTCTCAGCACCCCGACCTCGCCGCCTTCTCAAAACCGCCAGTCCGCCCTGGGCAAGAAGGGATAAGGTGGCGGGTTCGGGAAACTCGCGCCCCGATGAGACCGCGTCGTCTTGTGAACCCCTTGCCGTCAGGTTTCCCGGAACCGACGAGACCGCAGGGGTGCGCCGGCAAGAGGCACCCGGTCTGGAGATACGTTCACGGTGGTAACTGTCCCACGGTGTGTGGATGGGGTATCAAAAAGAAGGCCTCTTTGCCGATGCGATAGATGATTAGTGCCATCGACGGCAAGGAGGCCAGAATGGTTCGCTACATTCTGCCATCGGTCGAAGGGCTTCTCCAGCTTGAACGACGTTGTCCCCGTTGCCAACGCCACAACGGGCGAGTGCATTCGGGGCTGCGGCACCGATCCATCAGTGATCTGAAGGTCCGCACCATCCCCCAGCGTCGTATGAAGTGTCCCTGGTGTCAGGCGACATGGACGGTGCGGACGCCCGGAGTTCTTCCGGGGCACCATCGCTCCCGAAGGTTGGAGGGTACCGGGGCCAAGTACCATGCGGATGGTTGCCGGTATCTGTCCAAGAGCAAGATACCGATTACGCTCAAGGAGGCCAAGGCCCGATACACCCCCTGCAGCGTTTGCAGGCCGCCCCAATAACCTGATCGGAAGGTGGCGTACGCCTGGTTCAAAATGAACCTTTCGAAGAATACCACGAGACGGAATTCCAGGTTGAGGGCCGAGGCATCGCGGACCTTCTTGAAGTTCGTCGATCGCATTGCTTCCGTCACAAAGCTGCCCATCCTCGATGTCCCTTGTGGCTACGGCAGGCACGCTTTTGTCCTGGCCTCTTTAGGCTACAAAGTCATCTGTGCCGACATCGATAGAGATGCTTTGGATGCCATACGGGTACTCAGGCGGAAGCATGGATTCCCTCCAAGACGGTTGACGACCCTGGAGGTTGACCTGACGCGCAGGGCACGGATCTTCAAGAAGCGGTCTTGTGGAGCCATCGTCAATATCCACTACTACCAGCACAATCTCATTCGAAGGTTTGTGGAGTTACTCGCTTCGGGTGGATACCCTCCACCTACACAACGTTCCTACGGAGGTTGGTAGCGGTCGTGGGCCGGTCCCTGGCATTGGCTGTTCTCCCCGTGCTTTTCTGTCTGCTGGTGGCGGATCTGATGGGCTCTGTGCGGGATGAGCAGGTAGAAGTGGCGGGAACAACGTTTTCCTGGGAAATCATTCGAGCCAATGGGCCCGCCTTCCTTGCCTCCCTGGGACAAATGAGGGAGTACCTTTTCTTTGGATTCCTGCTGGCACTTCTTCCGCTGGCTTGGTGGAAGATGCCCGCGGTTCGCCCCATAGCTGTGGTCTGGGCTGGCTATCTCCTACTCTATGCATCCCACTGGCGGAGCTACTATCACCTCCACGGAAAGGCTGCCAGTGGGGCCGACGCGGCCAGATATTTCTTGGCCTTGGTGCCGATCATGTCCGTGATTGTGGCGACGTGCGTGGCTAGCTCTATCCGGACTTTGGGTCTGGAGGCATGGTTGGGCTCCCGGACGGGAAGGATCGTTGCTTTCCTTTTCGTAGCAGTTGTTCTTGGAACAGGCGGGGCCCTCGCACTTGGACAGCGGAATGAGATGACCAGGGAAGAGCAGGTTGTCCGGATCCAAGCTGTTCGCCGGGCGATTTGCCTGGTGGCGCAAAGGCACGGTAGTAGCGGGTGGTTGTTTTCGACAGAACCATGTGTCGTTCAGGTTTACAGCCCTCGCTGGCTACACTCTGGGGGGCTGATTCAGGTCAATCAGTACGATCCGAAGACGCTGGCAAAGATCGTCGGTAACGGAAACGCCTACGCGTTGTATCGGGCCGACCAACTGGTTGGTGAGGACCGGATTAGATTCCGCAGGCAGATGGAATGGCTCGTGGCGAACACCCGTGTCGTGGAGGAACGATGGGGAGGGATGGTCTTGGTTCGCCTGGGCAAGGGGCCTTGAGATCGTGTGGAGCGATCCGTGATTAAGGGGCCCGCCTGCTGCGGGTAGGCTTTTGTCGAGGATGTAGCGGACACGGGCAAGGCAGCACCCGAGACCAACGAGACGGCGTTCAACGGGCCGATCTTGCTCCGTATATCACCGGGCACGCCCCGGGCGGATGGAAATGTGGCGCCCGATCACACAAGTGTGGAAGGACCGGTTTTGCCCGCCCGGTGACAATCGTGAGCGTGACCGACCCGGACGGCAACGAGATCCGCTGGGCGGAACAGCGGCGGATACTTCGGCAACTGCTCCGGTACTACGGGCGGCGATAGGTCGTGGACGAGCGACTGAGACGGGCCGTTCCACGATTGCATCGCATGGAAGCCGACGGTAGCATTAGCGGGACATTGTAAAGGGACAAACACAACGGAGGTTGTTTGTTCTGGGTGCCGAATGCCGAAGGCGAATTGACGGGCAAGATGGTACGGAGTGAGAAACAATGACAGGCACACCTCAAGTATACCGCGTGGTGGGGGTACATCGAGAAACAGCGAAGGATACAGAACTGCTGGTTACGGCAGTGTCGGAGGCCAACGCAAAGGTAAAGGCGGAACTGCAAGGCGTCGCGGTAACCTCGGTTGAAGAGAAGATAGATGTTCCCACCTTGACAACGGCAGATCTGGCCAAAGAGGATGCTAAGCGACTTGGGGGCAAGGCTCGCAGTCCTCAACGATACATGACCGCGGAGTATGCGAGCCGCCTCCAGAAGAGGGAAACAGATTGGGCTGCGATTGTCGCGGCCGCAAGCGGCATATTGAGTCTTCTCGTTGTCCCGATTCTGCTTGCCCCGGTCTGCCTCATCTTCTCACTGATATCCTACTATCGCCTGCAAGAGAGCCCTGAGCTGAGCGGTGGCCGCTTGTGTGCGACAGGTGCAATCTGTGGGGTGCTTTCGATTGCCTGGCTGTTGTACCTGTTCACTGTGTGTCAGCGACGGCGTGAAAACGCATGAATCCAGACGGCCCGAAAATGCGAGCGAATTGGGCGGCGTTGGCGGGCGTGGCGAGGGCGTGGTTGGGTGATGGTTCATGATCAGTGGCGACGGGGTATCGGTCGTTGTCGTGG
>JAPLNA010000086.1 GCA_026693065.1 Planctomycetota bacterium | reverse complement strand
GGCGGGTCCGATAGAGCCCCAGAACCCATCCACGGGAAACAGCCAGGAGCCCGCAAAACTTCTTCTCTACCATGGAAGCCAACAGTCGGCTGCGCCGAATGTATTGGCACTTGGGTGCGCGGGATGTTATGGCACTTGCCCCGTAACCCGTAACCAGTAACCAGGAAGAAAACCCCTTACCTGGTTTAGCGGTCCGCCGAAGGCGGACCCCGCGCGTGTTTCCCCGGCGAACCACCCGATCTTCACTTTCCAAACAGCGTCCGTCGTCACATGCTTCCACTATTAAGGTCCCGGTCTTCCCGCAAAAGTGCAACTTACATCTCCGGTCCTCGCCCCAACCCCCGCGTCCCCAACACCTAACCGCCACCCGCGCCGACGTACCCCCGAAATCGCCATTTTCGCCGCAATTCCGGGCTTTTTTCGCAAAAACTGCAGATTTTTTCCAGGGCAGCGGGCGTCCTTGGCCGCGAGGCCCTTGTGGTGCAGGCATCTTGCCTGCATCCGGGCACGGGGAGGCAGGCAAGATGCCTGCACCACAATCCGCCCCCGATCCCAGGCCTGAAAGGCCGTCGGGAATCCAGCCCAGGGCAACGCCCTGAGGTCTCGTGTAGCCGTGATTTCCCCAGCCCTGAAAGGGCGTAAGAGCCCGCGGCCAGATCGATCTCTATCGCCCCTTCAGGGCTGAATGAATGCGGCCGCCCCGAATCCCCAGGCCGTTGACCAGGGTTGCATTCTGTCGGCCCTTCAGGCCGAAGATTTTTGCCCGGGGTCATTGATGCCTGCACCACAGTCCGTCCCCACTCTCGGCCTCCCCGGCACCGGCCCGCGGCCGCCGCCTCATTTTCGCCGCCTCTTCCGGCCAGAACGAGCCCCGATCTGCCTTATCTTCTTCTCAAGTATCGCCAAGTTCTCGCGTACAACCCTGGTCTTCGGATGTTCGTCCCCGAAGAACTTTGCCAATGTGGCCAAGGCTCGCAAGATGCATGCCTTCGCTTCCAAGAAGTCCCCTTCATCCTTTAGGACCCAACTGAGGCTGTGAAGATCCCTTGCCACTTCTGGATGGTCCAAACCGTAGGCCTTCTCGTCTAGGCATTCGCACCCCCCAGGTCGCCTTCTAACCGCAAGACCCATCCAAGATTATTAAGACGTTCGGCCACCTTGGGGTGTTCCCGACCATAGACTTCCTCGTCTATGCCTAAGGCCTGCCGGAAAAGAGTCTTGGCCCCCGCCAAGTTGCCTTCCCCCACCAACACAGTGCCGATGTTGTTGAGATCTACAGCAACATTAGGATGGTTTGGGCCGTACGTCCTTTGGTCTATCGACAGGGCCCGTTGGTAGCATGCCATCGCCCCGGTTCGATTGCCTTCTTCGTCCAACACAAATCCCAAATTATTGGTACGGATTGCCAATTTCGGATGGTCCATTCCGTAGGTCTTCTCGTCTATCGACAAGGCCCGCTGGAAGCACGCCTTCGCCCCTGCCACGTCACCCTCATCGACCAATACCGATCCGAGGTTATTGACGGTAGTGGCCACGTCGGGATGTTCCAATCCGTAGGCCTTCTCGTCTATTGCGAGTGCACGCCTAAAGCAGGCATTCGCGCCTGGTAAATTTCCTTGCTCTTGAAGAACAAAACCAAGGTTGTTCAGGCAGGCGGCAACCTTGGTGTGTTCTGGGCCGAAGATCTTCTCATCAATCGCCAAGGCCTTCTCGAAGTTTGCCTTAGCGCCTGGCAAGTCTGAAACAAGAGAAAGGTATTCCCCGGCCTGATTGAATAACCACGCAGCCGCTGCCAAAGTCTCGTCATCTCCTTCGGCATTACTCGCTGCCGCCAACGCATGCATGAAAAGGCGCTTACAGGTGGGCCAAACATCCGGACTCTTCGCGATGTTATCGGGAAAAGCTTCATTCATCATCGCTACCGCAGCCTTGGCCCATGCCTTCCGTTGCGCCGGCCGAAGGCGACTTCGGACCACGGCCTGGACGATCCGGTGGACTGAGAGGAGTCCATCGGCTGGGCATTCGATGAGGGATTGACTCAGGAGATCGCCCTGGCATTCGGCAAAGGATTTGGGGTCGGCGATGGTGGCCGCCAGCCGTTTGGGAAGATCCGCTCCGACCGCAGCAATAAGGTCCAGCGGGATATCGTCGGGGGCCAGGAAAGCGCAGAGGATCAAGAGATCAGCGGAGGCGGGTTGGAGTTTGTCCAGAGAAAGTCCTATGGCCGCGGCAACGGAGATATCGTAGTCCTCGGCACCCACGCCCGAGGCGAGCAGTTCCTTCTCAGCGCGTTTGAGAATCTCTATGTACCTGGCGAAGGAGGAGCCCGTCCGCTCGACATAGACGGCAGCTTGCGTCAGGGCCAGCGGCAGGAAACCCATGGCCTTAGCCAGGACTTTGGCGTCTGGATCATTCGGCCGGCCCGCTCGATTTCGCAGAAAGATCACCGCGTCGTCGATGGGAAGGACCTTCACGTCCAACCGCTGGGCAATGCCTCCCCAGGCGTGGTGGCGGCTGGTAATGATCACATGGCCCTTGCGGCCAGCCGGCAGGTAAGGCTTAACGGCCTCGGGATCGGGGGCATTGTCAAAGATCAGGAGCCATTCGCCGTTGATCGAAAGCC
Source organism: Planctomycetota bacterium (assembly GCA_026693065.1). Taxonomy (GTDB): domain Bacteria; phylum Planctomycetota; class Phycisphaerae; order SM23-33; family SM23-33; genus JAPLNA01. The sequence goes on along the minus strand of JAPLNA010000086.1, from coordinate 236 downwards.
ATTTTCGGACGGCCTCAACGACGATTTCCTGTTCCCGGGCGTCTTTTTCCGGCAGATTCAGGGCGCGGGCGAGATCCGCGTAGTCCGCCGCAAGTTGCGCAGGCTGCTCGGCCCGGACCCACCAGACCACCTTGTATTCGCCGCCATGTTGCCATGCGTACTGGACGGCGAGCTGGGTCTTGCCCACCCCTCCCAGTCCCGAAATCGCCTGGGTCAAGGCAGCCGGGTGACGGGAA
>JAPLNA010000085.1 GCA_026693065.1 Planctomycetota bacterium | reverse complement strand
CTCCCTGTGGTTGGAAATCCCCAAGGATGCCAGAACAGCCAATCGAAATTCAAATCGATTACGGACACTTTTTTATTTAGCCTTTTGCTCGTTAAGCACTTACAACGGATCGAAGAAGCCTCAACCGGACAGTACTGATTTCAAATCTCAAATTTCGGTAGTGGGTCAGTTTGAGAATAATGCTTGAGCGGTCATGCTTGACGCCTTTCCGGGTCCATGATACGATGGGGGCATGGCAAAGACAAGAAAAGACGACGTGAACGTGGCGGCCTTCGACGTGGTGCAGCAAGCGACCGGCCAGGCCCCGCCAGAACCGACCACAGGGAAGAATCCCGCCGCTGTCGAACTCGGCAGGCGAGGCGGGCTCAAGGGCGGGACAGCCAGAGCAAAGGCTCTCACGAAGAAACGCCGCGTCGAAATCGCAAAGAAGGCGGCGAAGAAGAGGTGGGGCAGCCGGACAGCGTGACTACCAAAGTCAACGACCAAAATCCTTGTTTGTGAGGCCAAACTTGTGCTTGATTGCCCTGAAGTAATCGGCCCACACAACGGAACTCGGCGAACGGCAACACTCATGCTGAACGATGCACATCTCTGTCTTGCCAGGAAGCCTTCGGATCAATTTCTTTTCGCTCCCGTGCTTCTCGATATCGATCCCGTGGGCCTTGCAGACGACGACCATTCTGCCCCACGTGGTCGTCTTCATCTTCCAGTCACCCTACCGTTTCCAGCGTTTGATTCCGTATACCCACCTTGAAGATTGTACCGGAGGGTTTGCGCTCTGACCGCCGCGCGAGCAATTCTTCGGCGCGAACCAATAATGCGTTTGGGATTGGCCTGGCCCTTCGGAGTCTATCGTGGATTTCCTTGGGAGCAGGGCTGTAAACGATGGTGTCGTCCTCGCCCACAGATTCCCAAAAAGCCCGCATAACCCGCTTCATAACCACGTAAGCTTGCAGAACAGAATCGCCCATCGCGATCTGATCTGTCTTGAGAGAATGAGCAACCCACCTACCTGCATCATCTTCGACGCTCTTGTAGATGATCCACACATCTGCTTGGATATCGCCAGTTCTAGCCATCGGCCCCATTCTCCTGGTCTTTTCAATTGACCTTCTCTTTAATTTTCGCATTATACATCCTCCTCTTGCCACCGTCAACGGCCATCCGAAAATCTTTTTTCTCCCCCGATTTCATTATATGCATCGGCATAAGGCCCGCGGAGGATGAGCAGAGATCGGGCAGGATTCGAGGGCAACCGCGAGGACGAGTCGCAACCGGACGCGCGAAACCGCCACACGCATGCAACGCGTTCGGTACTGGTTAGGCATGACGAATATTGTTTACACAATGGCGAGATTCTTGTTGCAGTGTACGGCGGTTGCGAGTACAGTTCGCCATTATGGCTACTACCATCCAAGAGGCGCTGGCGAACACTGAATCGCATATCCGAGAGCTGGAGACGGCAATCGCCGCCGAACGGTGGTATGCCGAGCGGCTACGAAAAGAATTGCGCGACACCCAGGCCCGCAACGAGCCCGTAGATGGCCCTTCGGGAACCCCCTCGACTTCTGGAGGGTTCCGGCGGAGGGGAGAACTTGCTGATGGTTCCCTGACCAGCAAGATCGTTGGGGTATTCCGTGAAACAGGGAAGCCAATGAGCGCGCCACAGATCAGCAACATCCTAGAGTCTCGCGGAGTGCGAACCAGCGCCGCACGGGGCCTGTCCCCGATGGTGTCGAGTGTCCTTTCGCATCGGCGAGAGTTATTCGTCAAGGTTGAGCGGGGGCACTACAAACTGAAACAAGATTCGCCGACAGGCAAACAGGAAGGAGCGTAGAAATGTTTCGTAGATCATGCCGCGCCGGGCCAGGGCGGGCCACCGGCTGGTATCCGGCAGTGAAAAAGAGAACGCCAAGGAATTAACCTTCGCGGGGTTTCCTTGGCGCACCTTGGTGGTCTCACCCGTGGATGGCCGAAGACATCCCCGGGCTTTTATTTTTACCGGGCATGATCGTACCATGCGCCTGCGAAGTCTACAAGGGGGTATCGGCGAAATCTTCGCCGTTCTTGAACGCTCAAGCATAGGCCTTTAACTTTCAATGGCTTGCGGGCGAAAGTTTTTTTGCGTCCGGCCGAGATTCTTATTGACATTGCTTGACCGATCAAGTATAAAGGTCAGTATGAACAAGTTACCACGAGACAAGCAAGAGCGAGTAATTGCGGCCTTGGTTGAAGGCAATTCCATCCGGTCTACCGTCCGCATGACCGGGGTTGCGAAGAACACGGTCGTCAAGCTGCTGGTGGACCTTGGCAACGCCTGCGCGGCCTACCACGATAAGCACGTCCGCGACGTGAACGCCCGCCGCGTCCAGGTCGATGAAATCTGGTCGTTCGTCGGGTGCAAGCAAAAGACCAAGCTCACCGGCGGTCGCGGCGAGGGCGACGTGTGGACCTGGACGGCAATCGAGGCGGAAACCAAGCTCGTCCTTTCCTACCTCGTGGGCCTCCGCGATATCGGCTACGCGACCGAGTTCATGCGCGACGTGGCGGGCCGGATTCGCAACCGCGTCCAGTTGACCAGCGACGGCCACAAGCCCTACCTGGAGGCCGTAGAGGATGCGTTCGGCGGCAACATCGACTACGCCATGCTCAAGAAGATTTACGGCCCCGACGGCGGCCATGAGAACGTCCGCTACAGTCCCCCGGTTTGCATTGCGGCCCGCGCCACGCCGATCACCGGCAATCCCGACCCCGCCCATATCTCCACCAGCTACAGCGAACGCCAGAATCTCACCATGCGGATGTCCATGCGGCGATTCACCCGGCTGACCAACGCCTTCTCCAAGAAGATCGAGAACCACGCGGCGGCGGTTGCCCTCCACTTCATGTACTACAACTTCTGCCGTATTCACCAGACGTTGCGGATCACCCCGGCGATGGCGGCGGGACTTTCCAAGACCGTCTGGGAAATTTCCGACTTGCTGAACATTCTCGAAGCCGATATCTCAAACTGACCCACTACCCAAATTTCAAATTGCAGATCTCCGATCCATTCCCTCGCCTCCCCGCGGCGGCGTAATCCGCCCAGGTACCCGAAGAATCGGCGCCAGCCTTCCTCCCAAACCCTAACTCGTCCTTCCGCCGCCGGTTCCATTTTCGCCACTTCGGACATCTTCCGCATTTCAGGTACTTCCCAGGTACTTGGCGGGTACTTCCCGGGTACTTAGCGGGTACTTAAGGGGTACTCGGCGGGTACGTGTCGGGCACTTGGCGGGTACGCCCCGCCGTCGTCACGCCGGCGGGCAGGACGGCCTGGGCCGCCATCGACCCGACGGCCGTCGCCACGTCTTCCCCTTTCCGCTGGCCCTCTCTCGCTTCTTCCGTCTCTGCGTTCTCCGCGTTCTCCGCGGTGAGTCTCTCCGTGGCTTCTTCCTCCGCCTCCGCCTCGCGCTGGGCGTCCAGTTCGTCCTCCCAGGGGGTAATGCCCACGTCGCGGCAGTCTTGGAGCATCCACTCCGGCCGGCGTTGACGGTCTTCGGGCAGGTCTTTCCGGCGCGGGCGGGCCATCAGGGTGAACTTCAGGACGAACTCCCGCGCCCGCCGGGCCGGCTCGCCCTCGCCGGTCAGCCCGAGACGCACCTGCTCCATGATCAGGTTGCGGGCGTAGCGCGTGCCGATCCTTCGGGCCTCGGAGAGGATTCCCTCCTCGGCCTCCCACAGCCTCCGGGCCAGGTCCTTCCGCCGCCGCCCCTGGGCGATCTTCCTCACCAACTCCCCGCTGATGCCCAGCCGTTCCCCGATCGCCCCGTACGTCAACTGCCCCTCGGCGATCAACTCCACCAGTTCATCATCGTCATACGACAACCGCTTCTTGCCCATGGTTCTTTCCATCTTGAGTCTCCCTAAGAGAGTTTCCCGACGCTGTCACCCATCGCCGCCCTGGCGGCCACACAACGCCTCCATATTAACCTGAATTTGACCCCCTCCAGAGGCCGGATTTTGGTCCAGAATTGACGTAACCCCTTTTGTCGCAACGATCCGATTTATTTTCAGAATTTTTTCGTCTGCGCAACCGCTCCCTTGGCCCACCCTCCCGCGCCCAATAAACAGGAATAGTCCTACTTATTGTCCCTGCGATTCGGGTCAAAGACTCCCACCGGCACCAGCATCTGGAACTCGTGGTGCGTGCTGTTCCAGAGAGTCTTGACGGCTACCACGTTTCCGCGGTCCGAGCCCTGCTCGGGTACGGTCAAGGTTCTCGCCACCGCAAAAGGTGTGTACACAGAGAACATCTGGAACTTCCCCAGCCGTTTCGTCCGCCGGTCGGTCAGTTCTCCGGCGTCGTAGAACCCATGGCCGGGCCCGCGGATGTGCTTGTGTATCGAGTGCACTTCGAGCCTGCCCACGATCACCTCGCGGTCGGCCGCGGGTTTCTCCAGCAACGTCAGCGTGTCGGCCGGCCGGGTCGCCGGACGGCTGGCTGAGCCCGTCGGCAACTCCACGCGGGTGGCGTTCACGGCCTTGACGACCTCCTCGAGCGGCCGGGCGGCGTCCCCGGCCTTCAGTTGCACCACGGCCCGCTCGTACTGCCCGTGGAGAAACTCCTCGGCCGTCGGCGCCCACTTGCGGACCTCCACCGCCAGGCCGCCCGCCGCGTCGGCCGTTACGCCCTTGATGAACCAGCCCTGCGGCAGCCTGACGGCCACGGCGGCGACCAGTTCCATCATCGCCGGCCCGTCCGTGAGCCTCCCGGCGCCTCGGGCGGGCACCCCTGCCGGTTGCTGGTCCAGGTGTATCCGGTATCGCCTTGTCTGAACCACCCACGCCCGGTCGGCCTCCCCCGCCTTGGCCTCCGCCATCGGGACGCACAGCCCTTCGTCGACGGCAAAGTACATCCACGGGCCGTGGAACTCGCAGTCGCGGCACTCCTGGGCTTTCTCCCAGAACTGCTCGAACCTCACCTCTTCCACCTTCGTGACGGTCGCGATCCCGTGGAGGGGCCCGTCCTCGATCGTCTTCTCCTCCTGTTCGCCCAGCCCCAGATACCGTACCTGCTCTTCTCCCGGGGCGCTGGTCGGCCTGGTGGCCGGTTCCGTCCCGCCGCACGCCGCCGCCAGAAGAAGGATTCCCCAGGAAACGAAGGCCGTCGCTAATCTCGTCATCATTCCCGTTCTCCCTGTGCCGCCGCACTTTCTATTATACGGGCTATCCCCTTCCCGATCCATTTCACCCCGGCGTGACTGTCCCTATCTGTTTCGCTCAGAGTTGAACGTGGCCGACGGAGCCGCCGTCGACGTACCAGTTGGCGCCGGCGACGAAGCCGGCGGCCGGGCTGGAGACGAAGGCGACGACGCGGGCGATTTCCTCGGGGCAGGCCAGACGCTTCATGGGGTTGCGGTCGACGGCCCCCTGGTAGGCCGCGGGGGCGTCCTTCTGCAATCGGTCCCACAGGCCGCCCTCGAACAGCGTGTCGCCGGGGGAAACCACGTTGACGCGAATGCCCGGCAGCAGCCGCAGGGAGAGGGACTTCATGTAGTACACCGCGGCCGCCTTCGCCGCCCCGTAGGCGCCCGCGCCGGCGAGCGAGCTGGCCTTCGACCCGATGTACGTGATCGCCCCGTGCGGCGAGGGTTGCAGGAAAGGAATGGCCGCCTCGGTGGCCTCGACGGTGGCGCGTATGTCGGTCCGGTACGCCGCCTCCCAGTCGCCCGACAACCCGCTGACGTTGGGGATGAAGATGTCGAACGGGCCGATCGACCCAAACCAGTCCTTCACACGTGTCCGTGACGTCCACCGCCCGTGCACTCACCGGGCCGGGCAGGGCCTCGAGGGCCCGGAGCGTCTCGTCGATCCGCCCCTGGTTCCTCGCGCAGAACGCGACTTGGCACCCCTCGGCCGCCAGAACCCGCACGATCGCCTTCCCAATCCCGGCCGAGCCCCCGGTCACGACCGCCTTGAGTCCAGCCAGTTGAAGGTCCATAGTTCTCGCCGATCCCGCTCTCGAACCCGGGTTCCCCCTCGGCCCTCTCGCTGACGACCACCGTCAGCAGGCCCTCCGGGGTCCGTGGTTCAGTGGCCCTACATACTCCCCGGCCGCGGGGCCTGTCAAGCTCATGAAGTCTGTATCATCTTCCCGCCCCCAAGCGGGATTAAAGGGGACAGGCTACTTTTCCAATAAAGTAGCCTGTCCCCTTTTTCCGCCCTGTCAAGGGCGAATTCACATCCGAAGCGCAACAGGGCGGACAAAAAGCAGGACACCGCGGTTGAGGTTCCGTAGATTGAGGTCAACCACGATCTTCAATCACAAGGAGCCGCCGCGATGTCCTACCGCCATCTTACCGAAAAGGAAC
>JAPLNA010000084.1 GCA_026693065.1 Planctomycetota bacterium | reverse complement strand
GCGCTAAGGCTCTAGTGCCCGATTGTGGACTGGCCGGTTCGCCCCCGACAATCCCCACGTGGTTGTAGTAGTACCCGCCGTTGTAGGCGTCCTCCAGCCCCGTGCCGTAGAGCACCGTTTCCCCGGCCTTGCCCGGGTTGACCGTCACAATGTCGTCGCCCTCCAGCCGCGTGGGATTCGTGCCGGCGCTCTGCAAATACAGCAAATTGCCCACGTAATGCCCCTGGCCCGAAACGTTGAGCAACTGGTGGTACGCCTGCCCGGCGACGGTGGTCTCCTGGCTGTAGGCGGCATGGAAGTAGCCCACGTCGAGGGGCACGGCCCAGGTCGGATCGTACTGGACGGCGGCGTTGTCGATCGAGATCGCCGAGGCCGTGCTGTTGTAGAGTTCCACCGTGGCCCCTTTGCGATAGGGCATGGGCCAATAGGAGTAGAACCCCGTGGCCGCGTCGTTGCCCATCGGGACGGACTTGTACGCCGCCCGCTGGTGGCCTACCCCGTAGAACTGCGAGACCGGCACGTCGACGGCGTAGGCGCTCTGGCCGTCGTATTTCACCCGCAGCCTCAGCCCGTCCAACTGCGCGTCGGAGGCCCCGGCCATCTTGAGCTTCAACGCCTCGATCATCCCCCCGCCGGAGAGATTGGCCAGCACGGCCGAACTCCCGGCCGGGATGCTCGCCCCCGACGTCGCCAGGGACACCCCCGGCGTCGGGTTGGGATTGGCGCCGGCGTTGTTGACGATGCCGACGGCGGCGGCCCGGGCGGTCTGCTGGGCCGGCGTCAACGTGCCGCTGTAGGGCGTCACGGTCGCTCCGGCGCCCAGGAGGCGGTAGTCGTACTGGTAGTAGTCCCGGTTGGTCCACCGGTTGGTGGTCTGGATCACCGCCGACTGCGAGAAGGCGATGGGCTCGTAGCTGGTCTGTCCGCCGATGAGCGTGCTCACCAGCGGCGAGGAGGCGTATCCGTACGTCCCGCCCAGAAACGCGTCGCTGGTGGTGTTGATCACCACCTGCCCATCGACGGTGATCTTGATGGCATAGCCCAGGTCGGCGGTGGCGTGAGGCATCCAGACCCGTGTGATAACGCCCGGGCCGGTGAGGGTCTTGATGACGGCGTTCTCGGTCCCCGTCAGCACGCCCGAGGGCGATTCGTACTGGCTGTAGTCGAGGTTGCCGCCGGCGCGGTCGTAGCTGCTGGCCAGTCCGGCCGTGACGCCGGTCTTCACCAGCGGGAGGGCGGACCAGTCCGAAAGGGCCTCGTACCCCGTCAGGTCGGCCGCGACGGTCGCCGAAACCAAACCCCCGGCCAGGCAGGCGATTGTCGCTGTCGCGATCCTCAGATGCGTGGAGAGTCTCATCGCTGTTCCTCCGGCGGGATAGGGAATAGATGATACCATAAAACGGCGAATTCGTCAACGCTGCCGGGGTTCGGGATTGACCTGCGCGGAAGGAACGATAAGATCGGGGCAACGTATCGAGGAGACGGCCATGAATTCACGTCAACGGATCCAGGCGGCATTGGCGCACCAGCAGCCCGACCGGGCGCCGGTGGACTTCAACGGGCACCGGTCCAGCGGGATTCACGCGCTGGCGTACAAGCGGCTGCGAGAGCGGATGGGGCTGCCCCCGTCGAAACTCTACGTGTACGACGTCATCCAGCAACTGGCGCTGGTGGAAGACGACGTGCTGGACGCCGTCGGGGCCGACGTGGTCGAGGTCGGGCACGACTACTGGAAGATCCCCGACTACTGGGCCGACTGGAACCTCCCCGACGGCACCCCCTGCAAAATCCCCGCCTTCTGCTACCCCGAAAAACTCGGCGACGACTGGGTCGTCCGCGGGGACGAAGGGCAAGTCATCTGCATGCAGAAGAAGGGCGTGACGTTCTTCGAGCAGACGCACTGGCCCCTGCTGGGCAAGAGCGACGATACGTTCGAGAGGCTGGAGTACTACCTGGCGCAGGTGATGTGGTGCCGGCTGGGCATTCCCCCCTCGCCGGCCGGGCTGGACGAGAAGGGGCTGGCGACGCGTCGCGACTCGGCCCGGCGGCTGCGCGAATCGACCAGCCGCGCGATCTACGGCACGTTCGGGGGCAACCTGATCGAGATCGGCGAGTTCGTGTTCCGGATCGACGAGTTCCTGTACCTGCTGGCCGGCGATCCGCGGCGGATCCACCGCTTCCTCGACCGCCTCGTCGAATTCCACCTGGCGAATATGGAAAAATACCTCGGCGCCGTCGGGCCGTACCTGGATGTGATCGGCTTCGGCGACGACCTGGGGGCGCAGGGCGGGCCCCAAATCTCCCCGGCGATGTACCGCGAGTTCTTCCAGCCGCGGCACAAGGCGCTGTGGAACCGGGCCAAGCAGCTCTGCCCGCACATCAAGGTCAGCCTGCACTGCTGCGGCGGAGTCTACCCGCTGCTGGGCGGGATGATCGAGGCCGGGCTGGACGCGATCAACCCCGTGCAGTTCAACTGCAAGGACATGGAACTGCCCCGGCTCAAGCGCGAGTTCGGCAAGGACCTGACGTTCTGGGGCGGCGGGTGCGACACGCGGGAGATCCTGCCCCGGGGCACGCCCGAGCAGATCCGCAAGCACGTGCGGGAGCATCTGGCGATCATGGCCCCGGGCGGCGGGTTCGTGTTCCAGCAGGTTCACAACATCATGCCGGACGTGCCGGCGGAGAACATCCAGGCGATGTTCGAGGCGGTGCGGAGTTTCGGGGGGTGAGAAGGACGACGGCCGGGGGGGATCGGTCAGGGCGCGGGGGCGGTTGTCGGCGCGGTGGTTGAGGTCGGCGGAAGGATCGTGTCGCAGGGCGACAGCGAGCCGGTGGGTAACAGGGCGGCGGCGCCCTGAATGTACGAGAGCGTGTCCAGCACCAGCTCGTCCTTCGGCGGGGCGGGGGTCTGCAGCAGGTCGCCGTGCGGATCCTTGGCCGCCGGGTTGGGGTTGTGGGTGATCGCGAAGGCCGCGAGCTTCTTGACCGGACTGACCACCGTCAGCATGGACTTCTTGTAGAGGCCGAACGGCTGGTCGCGACCGACGATGGCACGCTCGGGCGGGTCGGTCAGGACGTCGACGCCGAAGAAACGGCTGACGTAGGAGACGTTCATCAACCCCAGCAGCGTGGGGGCCAGGTCCATCTGGCTGCACAGGCCCTCGAACCGCCCGGGCGCGATGAGCTTGGGGGCGTACATGAGGATGGGGATGCGGTAGCAACTGATGGGCAGGTCCTGTTTGCCGCGGCTGTTGTGGCAGTGGTCGGCGACGATGACGAAGATCGTATTGTCGAACCACGGTTTGGCGGAGGCCTGGCGGAGGAACTCGTCGATGGCGTAGTCGGTGTAGCGGACGGCGGCGTCGCGCCGCCCGTTGGACTGGATGCCCTCCACCGCCGGGAAGGTGAACGGGCGGTGGTTGCTCGTGGTCAGGATGAACTGGAAGAACTTCCTGTTGGGTTTGTGCTGGCGGTCGCCTTCCTTGAGGGCGCGGTGGAAGAGGTCCTGGTCGCACAGCCCCCAGGCGTTGCCGAAGGTGCGTTCGTCCTTCTTGAAATCCCCGCGGTCGACGGCCCGGCACCCGCAGGCGTGCATGAACGCGTTCATGTTGTCGAACAGCCCGTACCCGCCGTAGAGGAAGGCCGTGTCGTACCCCCGGTCGCTGAAAAGCTTCGGCAGGCTGAACAGCGGCTTCTGGTCGGGGCGCTTGACGACGCTCTTGCCGGGCGTGGGGGGCAGGGACAGCAGCACCGCCTCCATGCCGCGGACGGTGCGCGTGCCGGTGGCGTAGGCCTGGGTGAACAGGAGGCCCTTCTCGGCGAGGGCGTCCAGCTTGGGCGTGAGCGTGCCGCCCGTGTAGCCCATGAACTCCCCGCTGAGGCTCTCGACGAGGACGATGACGACGTTGGCCTCCCGCGTCGGGCCCGGGTTGACCACCCGCCGGGTGATGTTGCCCGGGTCGCTCGAAACGAACTGGCTCCGCGAGGTCTTCAGCAGCGGACGCAGATTGGTCAGCACCCTCCCGCGATCGCGGGAGACGTAGTATTCCTCGTAGTCCAGCACGAGGTGGAGGGCGGCGTCGGCCATCGAGAAAAAGCCGTTCTTGCCCAGTTCGTTGATGTAGCGGTTGCCGCTGATGTAAGAGAGGTTGGGGCCCACGAACAGAACGCTCAGGACGGCCGGGACGATGAAGACGCCCGCCGGGATCAGCCGGGCGCGAAAGGGAATCCGCCGCCGCAGGCTCCGGCCGGCGAATCGCCGCCCCAGGAGGGTCAGCCCCGTCGCCGCCGCCGCCAGGCCCGCGAGGATAGGCACGACGGGGTAGCTCTCCAGGATGTTCTCGATGACTTCCTTGGGGTTGTCGAAGTAGTCGACGGCGATGAAGTTGAAGCGGCAGTCGAATTCATCCCAGAAGAACCACTCGGCCGCGGCGGTGAACAGGAGGAGGAAGACCATCGCGCCGAACGCCGTCCACGCCGCCGCCCGCATCGGACGCCAGGCGAAGAGGCGGTCCGGCAGGATCAGCAGCAGCAGGGCCGTCGGGGCCGACAGGCAGACCACGGTCACCAGGTCGTAGAACAGCCCGATGGCGAAGGCCGCGGGAATGTACCAGCCCTCGCCGGCCATGTCGGCCCGGGAGTAGGTGGCGAAGGAGTAGATGGTCAGGGCGATGCGGACGATCAGGGAGAAGATCAGCGCCAGCGCGCCGAAGGCGGCCAGCCCGCCCATGCGGCTCTCGAGCAGGGCGGCGAATCCGCGGCGCACGGGCGAAGGCCCGGGGATCGGTCGTCCAGGTTCTGCATTCGTCATGGTTAGACCCTCGGAACAGCTACACATTAAGTCGCCCACTATGCCCACAACTACATTAGAAGATCGTGAGACGAGCGAGATTCCGCGCACGGCCGGGCGTGGGCCCGGCGGCCGCGGGGTCCAGGATGGCATCCACGGATCGGCCCTACAGTTGGGCGATCGAGGCGAACTGGTCCTTCAAGGCCGGGTAGAGCTTCGTGTATTGCGTGTAGTACGAAGCGTAGAGCTTCTTCGCCGCCGCCTTGGGCGGGATGGTGCGGGTGATCTTGATGGCGGCCTGGCAGGCCTCGGGCACGTTGCGGTAGGCCCCCGTGCCGACGGCGGCCAGGAGCGCCACCCCGTAGGCCGGGCCCTCCGCGGCGTTGATCGTCGTGCACGTCGTGCCGTAAATGTCCGCCTGGAGCTGGCGCCAGAACGCGCTCCGCGCCCCGCCGCCCGACAGCCGCACCTGGCGGATGGGCAGCCCGCGCCCGCGAAGGACGCTAATCACGTCGTTCATCGCGAACGTCGCCCCTTCCATCACCGACCGAATCAGCTCGTTCCGCCCCGTCCGCGAGTGGATGCCCACCCAGCAGGCCCGGGCGTTCGGGTCGGCGTGCGGCGTCCGCTCGCCCGTCAGGTACGGCAGGAAGAACAGCCCCTCACACCCGGCGGGGGCCTTGGCGGCCTTCGCCGTCAAAAGCTCGTACGGGTCCACCTTCTTCTTGCGGGCCTCGGCTACCTCCGCCTCCCCCAGCACGTTGCGGAACCACTGATAACTCCCCCCCGCCGCCAGCACGCAACCGAACATGCAATACTCCCCCGCGACCGAACTGCAGAACGTCTGCGCCCGCCCGGCCGGGTCCACCTTGTAGTCCTTCGAGTGCACGAACACCACCCCGCTCGTGCCCATCGTCGCGCTGGTCAGCCCGTCGACGACGACGCCGTTTCCGACGGCCCCGGCCGGCTGGTCGCCCGCGCCGCCCACCACCGGCGTGCCCGTCGCCAACCCCAGCAACGCCGCCACGTCCTTCGTCAATCGCCCGCTGATCTCGTGCGACTCCACCACCGGCGGCAGGATCGCCGAGTCGATCTGGAAGATCGACAGCAGCGGCTTCGACCAGTCACGCTTCCGCTGGTCCAGCATCAGCGTGCCCGACATGTCGCTGACGTCCCCGACGTACTCCCCCGTCAGCCGCAGGCGAATGTAGTCCTTGGGCAGCAGCATGTGCCGGGCCTTCTCGTACAACTTCGGCTCGTGCTTGCGGACCCACAGCAGCTTCGTCAGCGTGAACGACGTCATCGCCACGTTGCCCACCAGGTCGATCAACTCGCTCTTGCCCCCGACGGTCCGCTCGATCTCGGCGGCCTCGCCGGCCGTCCGCTGGTCGTTCCAGATGATCGCCGACCGCAACGGTTTGCCCGCCCCGTCCGTCAGCACCAGCCCGTGCATCTGTCCGCTGAGCCCGATGCCGACGACGTCCTTGCCGCTCTTGCCGGCCTTCTTCAGCACCGCCTTGACGGCCTGGACCGTCGCGGCCCACCAGTTGTCCGGGTCCTGCTCGCTCCACCCCGGGCGCGGGGCGCAAATCTCATGCTCGCCGGTGGCTGTGGCCAGCACCTTGCCCCCCGCCGTCATCAACAGCGTCTTCGTGCCCGACGTCCCTACGTCTATCCCGAGGTAAAGACCCATGTCCGTTCCTTTCCTCTGCGTTTCCTCATCTATCCCGGATCGCTCGCGTGCCTTCCGCGCGTCGCATTGGACCGCGCCCCTCCCTGGATATCAAGTCCAAACCTCCTCCCCCTGTCCCTCCGGCCCCTTCCTCCCGTCTCGGTCCCTCCCTCCCGTCCGTTCCCTCTCTTCTTCCCTCCTCTCCGCGTCCTTTCTGCGGTTTCGCTTCCTCCGTCGCTTGCGGCTCGGCGTCCGTCCCCCTCCCCCCTCCCCGCGTCCGGTTTTTCCCCCCCCTCTCTCCCTTTCCCATCTTCCCACTCCTACCGCGTCCCGGGGTAAATCCCCACACAGGCCGTAGGTAATCCACCGTACATTGTCCAAAAACCGCTGTTTTTCCCCCTTCCGGGCAGTTATTCCTTGACACGGGGGGGTGCTAATCGCTATAGTCCCCTCATTATGGTATCCGCAACCCGCTCCAAGACCGTCAAGCTGAAAGACTCTACCCCCGTCGGCAAGAAGAAGCCCGTCCGGGGCTACGAAGCCGCCCTGCGATACCTGTACCAGCACACGGATTACGAGAAAATGCTCCGTGCCCGGTACAACGCCGACACGTTCAACCTCGACCGGATGAACGTCCTCCTCAAGCACCTGGGCGAGCCCCACAAGAAGATCCGCACCGTCCACATCGCCGGCACCAAGGGCAAGGGCTCTACCGCCATCATGCTGGCGCAAATGCTGAAAGCCTGCGGACATAAAGTCGGCCTGTACACCTCGCCCCACATCGTGGATATCCGCGAACGCATCCTGATCGACGGCGAAAAGATCACCCAGGCCGCCCTCACCCGACTCATCGCCAAGGTCGAGCCCATGCTCAACAAGATGGCCGACCAGAAACCTACGTTCTTCGAGATCTTCACCGCCCTGGCCTTCTACCACTTCGCCCAGGAAAAGGTCGACATCGCCGTGATCGAGGCCGGGCTGGGCGGCCGCCTGGACTCCACCAACGTCCTCCTGCCCGACGTCTGCGGCGTCACCAGCATCTCGATGGACCACATGCACCAACTGGGCGACACGCTTGGTAAAATCGCCGCCGAAAAGGCCGGTATCTTCAAACGCGACGTCACCGTCGTCTCCGTCCCGCAGACCCCCGAGGCCAAGCGCGTCCTCCGCAAGGTCGCCCGCGAGGGCAACGTGCCCCTGCTGTTCACCGGCGAAGACATCGAATTCAGCTACCGCGTCGAAAGCTCCCGCCGCGAGGGTTGCCACACCCGTATCTGCCTGACCACCCCGCGCAGCCGTTTCGAGCACCTGCCCGTCCCCCTCATGGGCGAACACCAGGCCCTCAACTGCGGCCTGGCCCTGGCCCTGTTGGACCAACTCAAGGTCAAGGGCATGGCCATCGACGACTCCCAGGCCATGGCCGGGCTCCAGGACGTCTACGCCCCAGGCCGAATGGAAATCGTGCTCGACACCCCCAAGGTCCTCGTCGACGGCGCCCACAACGCCGCCAGCGTCCAGGCCCTCATGCGTGCCATGGGCCAGCATATCGCCTATGACTCCCTCGTCCTGGTCTTCGGCTGTGCCGCCGACAAGGACATCCCCGGCATGATGCGCCAGATCGCCACCGGGGCCGACAAGGTCATCTTCACCCGCGCCAAAGACAACGCCCGCGCCGCCCGCCCGGAAGACCTCGCGGAGATCTACGAGGAATTCAGCGGCCGCACCCCCCAGATCGCCCAAACCCTCGACACCGCGATGCGAATCGCCCTGACCGCCGTCAGCCGCGAAGACCTCGTCTGCGTCACGGGCAGCTTCTACCTGGTCGGGGAAGCCAAGAACTGGTTCCTCACCAGCAAGCCGACCCTGGAAAAGGCCTGACGCCCCGCTTCGCGGGGGCGTGAGGCGTAACCAGTAACCAGTAATCAGTAACCGGTAATCAGTGAGGCGTGAGGCGTGAGTCGGGGGAAATCGTAATCCGTAATCAGTAACCAGGAATCCGTGAGTCGTGAGTTGGGGGTGGGGGGGGAGAATCGACGTCCCCATCTTTTGGACTGCTCGCTTCAGCGAGGCAGTTCCCCTCCGCGACTCCATCGGATCGTTTTCCTCCTCCCTCCCGGTTTCTTCCCCTGTTCCCTGTTGCCCGTTGCCTGTTGCCCTTTCTCCTACCCCTCCCGTTTCCCTTCCCCGACAGAATCCCCCTCTGCGTTTCTCCGCGTCCTCTGCGGTGAGTCTCTCCCCCTCCCGTTCCCTTCCCCGACAGAATCCCCCTCTGCGTTTCTCCGCGTCCTCTGCGGTGATTCTCTCCCTTCTCCCCATCCCTCCCGTTCCCTGCCTGTTGCCTGTTCCCTGTTGCCTGTTGCCTTTTCTCTCCTCCCCCTCTGCGTTTCTCTGCGTTCTCTGCGGTGAATCTCTCCTCCCCCTCCCCCCTGAGGTGTCCCAAAACTCGCCGCGGCGTCCTCCCCCTTTTCTCCAACCTTTTTCCCAGTGGTTAGTTACCATTTTCGCCTCTCCCTCCCCCCTCCGTTTTCGGACACCTCAAGGACACCTGAAGGACACCTCAAGGACACCTCCGGGACACCTGGCGGGCACCTGAAGGACACCTCAGGGACACCTGACGGGCACCTCCCCCGGCCGGGGCCCGCCGAAGGCGGGTGAGTCGGGAATCGTGAGCGGTGCCTGGACTGGCCCAGGGCGGCAACAGGCAACAGGCAACCGGCAACAGGTGGAAGCCAGAGACGGCAAGAGGCCCTTCCCCGGCCCGATGGCATCGGGACCGTCGCTCCCTCTTTGCCTGTTGCCCATTGCCTGTTGCCTTCCCCGCGTCCGCGCGCTCCCCGCCATTCTTAATACATGCTAAATCCACAACCTTTTTCCTCCGATCTTTCCCGTTTTGCCGGGCTTGCCTATTTGTAATGCATTTCCCCAAAGCGATTTAGCGAATCCGGGAATTTCCTCGAGATTGTTAAGTACTGGACTTACGGCGGGGGCGGGGCCAGTTCTTGGACAATTCGCCCTGAATGCACGGAAAGCATACAAAAGAAGTTCCTTGCCTTCATGTTTCCTTGGGAAGCCAATTGCGAATCTACGGAATTAGTTCTTTTTCCTTGACGCAGTCGCATTCCCAAATGACAATCACGGGGGATGACCTAATATCTATAGAAGATGAAAGGAGCGCATCATGGGTGGCAGTGGTGGTGGCGGGGGACCGACCCCGCCAAGACGCAGATCAACTCGCGGAACTGGTGGTGGTGCGGGCGGGACTGGCCCAGGCGACTCGGCAGATTTCTGCTTGTCCGTCCATGAGGACGTCCGTCTTGAGTCGCCGGACCCTGCCGTGTTGCCAACGCTGAAGGTCGGACAAGTGCTGGACCTTCAGACGAATAATGGTAAGGCGCCTATTACGGCAGTGACTTCGAGCGGCGACACGGCCGGGGCAATAGTCCCTAGCTCTTTGGCATCCCTACTCAAATGCATGGGGCTAGGGCACGGTTATGTGGCGAAAATATTGTCAATTAAGGGCGGCTTGTGCATTGTGCGAATCACGCACGCGTGACCCCAATGTTGACGATCATCGGCGGGACATATCGGGAAATCTGCGTCTCACCAGACTGGGACCAGCTCTTTGGTTCTGGCCTCCGGGCTGCTGCGGCTTGTTCCGCAATGGGGCAATTGGGAGGGGAGAAAGTCAAGCTATACACTTGCGCGGCACTCACGGAAGAAGACGAAGCCCGGTCACGAGCTGAAACATACGGAATCGACATTGAAATACTAGCGCGAAAAGCATGCGTCGAATTCCGATACCAACACCCAGCCGCACGCCCGACGGTTTACGCACCCCAAGGCCATTCGATCGAGGCAAAACGAGATTGTATCACGGGTGAACACGTACTCGCATTTGGCATGCTTGAGGGGGAGTTTCCGGTTAATGCAGGGCGACTTGTCTATGACCCACAGGCTGGTCGCAAGGCAGTCCCTTTGGGGAAACGGGAAATGCGAGGCCAAGAATGTTGCATTGTAGCCAATCTTGTTGAAGGTAGGGCCATGCTATCGGCTCTCGGTTTCGGTGAAGCGGCAATTTCCCTGGTACCAAGTGAGGTGGCTCGCCAACTTCGTGAACGGGAGGGCGTTGCCGGAGTCATCATTAAGAATGGTGTATACGGCGCTTGGGTGGCGTCATCCAAAAGCCTCGACCCGATTCCATGTTATCAGACGGATCGAGTATTCTCCATTGGGTCAGGCGATGTGTTTTCTGGGGTATTTGCCTTCTCTTGGGCCGTGACGGGACTACCTCCATCCGACGCGGCAGAGATGGCATCTCGAGCGACCGCGTACTACTGCAATAGCCAGTCGTTGCCGATCCCTGTGGATGTTGCCAAAGCGACAGCCGGGTTGGTGGCCGTTCCGCACAGAGCCGAGGCAGACCCGAAACTGGTCTATCTTGCGGGGCCACTCTTCAACCTACAGGAAGTATGGTTTGTCGAGGAAACAAAACGGTCCCTGGAAAGCATCGGGTTGCGTGTCTTCTCACCATGGCACGAAGTCGGGTATTCCGATGATCCACAGAAACTGGCCTCGGAAGATCTGGAGGGCCTGAAAAGATCGGACGTTGTTCTTGCTCTTGTGGATGGTCTTGATGCAGGGACCATCTTCGAAGCCGGGTATGCTACCGCAAGAGGAATCCCTGTCGTGGCTTACGGCGAGCGGGTAAACGATTCCGACCTTACAATGCTCGTGGGATCTGGCACGAGGCTTTTCCGCGACTTTACGACGGCACTCTACCATGCAGCTTGGACTGCAGCTGGCACATGAGGACAGCGCTTCTTCTCTCGGGGGGCATAGACTCCGCCGCCCTCGCATACTGGAAGCGGCCTTTTCTGTCGATAACGATTGACTACGGTCAGAGAGCGGCCCTTGCGGAGATTCGATCGGCTCGAGAAATCTGCCGGATTCTCGGTATCCAACATGAGGTGGTTCGTGTCGACTGCGGGGCGATCGGGGCAGGGTGTATGTCCGATGGTGAAAGGCCTGAAAAGTCCTTCGCGCCGCCCACCGCGGAGTGGTGGCCGTTCCGAAACCAGTTGATCATTACCATTGCCGGGGCCAGGGCGATAATGCTTGGCGCAAGGCGGTTGATGATCGGAACAATTCGCACCGATACCAGGCATTGCGACGGTACACCGATGTTCCTGGCGAGGATTTCGGATTTACTTAAGATGCAGGAAGGAGGGTTGACCGTAGTGGCGCCGGCGGCCCATCTGACAAGTCCTGGCCTCGTTATCCGATCAGGGATTGGGCCAGACATTCTAGCCTGGGCGCATTCTTGTCATACCGGGAACTTTGCCTGTGGGACATGCCCTGGGTGCCTGAAGCACCGTCAGGTGTGGGCGCAGGTTGCTTCAAGAAAGTCGGGATGGTTTACCGATAGACACTGAACGTTTCGTCCTCCTCGGCCGCAAGAATGGCATGATTTCTTCTTTACACGTAAGCGATGAACGGCTTGTCGACGGTTACCTTCGTGCGCGCAACGCCGTGGTGCGCGCCGGGTATTCCCACGAAGTTGAATGGCAGGAAAGGGTTGACCTGGCCCGGCTATCAGAACAAGCTTTCTTGCGCGAGGCTGCCTGGGTGGTCCTTGCCTCCGGAATGCGGGAGCTTATCATCAGGAGGAAGTTCCCGGCTGTTTCAGAAGCCTTCAAGTGGTGGCAAAGCGCTATCGCCATCGTTCATAATGCGCGATCGTGTCGATCTCGGGCAATGCGCGTCTTTGGACATGCTGGGAAGATCTGTGCGATCATTACCATTGCGGACGTTGTTTCTAGGTATGGGTTTGCCAATGTGCGGCAATCTCTCGTTGAGAATGGGACGGAGTTCATTGAGTCCCTTCCATACATGGGGCCTGCTACCTCCCTGCACCTGGCGAAGAACATTGGCCTTCAAGTGGCAAAACCAGACCGCCATCTCTGCCGATTAGCTGCAGCGGCAGGATATGAGACCCCAAAGGACATGTGTGGCAGAATCGCCCGATACGTAAATGATCCAATTCCAGTCATCGACATCGTCTTGTGGCGATTTGCGACACTATCCTCGAGGAACTCCGTCCATTGTTGGGTTGGGGTTCGCTAAGACCAGACCCAGCCGGACCTAATCACTTCCCATGGCCGGCAAAAAGGGCAAGTTCTTCGTGCTCGGCATCGCCGTCGCTTTCGTGCCCTGCAGGTTCCCCCACTTCATCGCCCCACTGCGCCCAGCCCTCGCGGCGGTGGCGAGCGAACATTTCCAGCCAGGGCCCGGGGCTGCATTCCTCGATGATGTCGTAGAACTCGTCCGGTTTCCGGGAATGCTCTCTCTTGCGAGTGCTCAACAGGTTCACCTGGGTGCGTCCCGGAGTGAGTGTTCTCATCCTTCCGCGGATGCCGAAGAGGACTAACTCTGTGACGTTTCGGAAGTAGAAGCCGACGCCACGGCCGTCAGGCCCTCCGTCCTTGCGAACCTTGTACCAGACGAGATTCGTCTTGTACTCGAACCCCCAGCGATTCATGACCTCCAGGCCCTCGAGGATCAGGGCATTCGGCACCCATAGATAAAGGTGACTGCTGGGAGCGGCGATCTGGGCCACCGGGAGTTCAAGGATCTCTTGGAGGCTCATCGTCGAATACCGGCTGAGCCTGCGATGTTCCGGCGCCATCTTTCCGGTTCGGTTGGAGAACCGCCACGGCGGGTCAGCCAGGATCGTGCGGAACCGGGTTCCATTGCAGCACCCGAGAAGGTCCCGGGCTACGGAGGTGGTTTGTTGTTCTTTCTTCATGGTCAGCCCCCTTCATCATAGAGTCGTTTGGTCATTCCAAAGACCAGGATTGGGCATCCGCCCCCGCCGCCACCTTGAATCCTTGGCAAGAGCTTCGACATGTGGGTCGTGCTGGCCCCGTATGAGTTGCCCTTGCCAAGTTGGTCGAACACTTCCTGCAATTCGTCGCACCGGGTGATGATGACGCCAACACTGATCGCCCTGAGATCGAAGAGGATTCGGAAGTTGTTCAGATCCCGGTCGTAGAATGGATCCTTGTTGTTCCATTCAATCTCAACGGCTACACGATTCTTGAAGCAGTCGATCTTGTGGGTGGGATTCTCAAAGATCTCCTCATCAACAAGAACTTTGGTGTCGAAGCCCTTTTCCGCCCAAGCCCGGGCGTAAAGTTGTTGATCGATTGCTTTGGCGATCGGAGACTTCCCACCGCCGGGCGTGCTTATCTCGCTCCGTCTAAGCCGGAAGCCCTGAAGAACCTCGATGATGTCCTGCCACTCAACCGGAAAGTCGTTCTTGAGAATGGCGCAGGCGTGCTTCCATTCATGGACCTCGTAGGCCGATCGAATCCTTTCCGGCAACAAGTCGACTGGCATTGACTGGATCCCTTCAATCGTTTCAGGCGCGCCTGTCCGTGTGCCATTGGCAGGTTCGAATGGAGTATACCCATGAATCTCCTCGGAGGCAAGGGCAACGGGACGGCCAGCCGGGCGGCGTGTTAGAAAGCCCCCGGAATGGGGGAGCGAGAATCCTCCCTCCTCTTCTTCTCCCTTTGGGAGTTCCGTTAGGCCAGATTGCTGGCGGCGCGGGCGCGGCGGAGGAGGCGGGCGAGGTCGGAGTCGGGGGTTTCGGGGGCGGGGGATAGGCCGAGGATGAAGCGGCCGTGACGGGCGATGTCGAGGAACTCGTCGAGCCGGGCCAGGGGGACGCCCCAGAGCCCGATCGGGGCGTCGAGGGAGGCGGCTAGGAGTTTTTCACGGAGTGGGGGGATGTCCAGCAGGGCGGTGGCGGCGCTGGGCTGGCCGGGGTCGTCGACGAACCATTGCACGAGCGTGCCGGGGGTGCGGCTGACGAGGGCGGCCTGGTATAAGCCGATCGTGTGGTTGTGGAAGAAGCCCCCGCCGGTGGCGGTGAAGAGACGGCCGGTGGAGGGCTGCTCGAACTGGCGGGCGGAGGCGGGGCTGATGAGGC
>JAPLNA010000083.1 GCA_026693065.1 Planctomycetota bacterium | reverse complement strand
ACTGGAGGTGGATTGGTCCATTGACCAAGCCCGCCAGCGTCCCGAGTTGTTGCGGTCGTTCTTTCATGCGGCCAAACTGAAACTGTGACGTGTTACATTGTCGTTGCAAAGGTCAATAGATATAGTGTTCCATGCCGCCGCGTCCTTCTCCGATTTGAGACATCCAACCGGCACGACTGCAACAAGAACACCACTCTCGCTCAGAAAGTCTAAGGATCCGAGAACAAAGAACATCGCCAGACTACAAGTCAGTGTCTGCCCGTCCGTACAAATTGCCCATCGAGTGCCTCCTCGGCAGGAGAATGGAGGATTCAAAACGACCAATCGGACACGGCCCCTCGCACGGGCTAACACAACGGAGCGTTCTCGCTCGATCTGCTTAAGAAAGTCAACCTTGTCAACCTGCCAATGCGGATGATCGCGACGTATCGAAGCTATAGCCTTCGAGTCGCAATCCGAGGCAATTACGTCGGCCTTTGGCCATCGTTGTACAGCAGCACGTAGCAACTCACCGCCCCCGGCGGCAAAGTCAGCGATGACCATTCGCCCCGGCAATGGGTTCAGGCGTCTGATCATCTCATCTGCAACAGCGGTAGGTGTATAAACGCAATCCATCCTTAATTACTGACCATCCGTATAAACTCGCTGACATGGTAGGCTAACAAACGTTGGACCCCATGAGTACGCTCCCTCTTCCGGATTGGATGATCGTAAACAAGTTCGACCTCGCCTGGGTGTCCTATAGCGTACAACACAGCACCCAAGGCGTGTGGTTTCGTGCCAATGGGCGCAACCTTCACAAAAGCGTACCTCCCGATGAGTTCCTCCAGTAGCCAATACACAGAAAACGGACAATTGGCCGCAGCAAACCGAGCATTCTTCCAACACTTCGTCTCAAGAAGCGGGTTCTTGTTGCCATGGTAGGCGTGGAATGCGTATTCCGCGCGGAACCCTGGAAGGCCGATTATGGGGACAATCCTGTCGCCAGGGGGTTGCACATGCTCTAGAACGTACGCTAAGCGAATACCCTCAAACCCAAGAAGAGGAACGAAACATTGATTGTCATCTGGCAGCTCCTTCAGCGAGACAAACCCGGGCAGGGGCCCAATGCCAGTGATTTGCTCGCTTAGATCGAATATTTCACCCTCCGTTGGGGCTGGGCTGAACGTATAGTTCGATGGTTCAACGTAGACGACAGTGGTTTCCACTCCCGCGCCAATCGCGGCTCTCAGTAGGGGGGCCCAGACGTGGTGCTGCAACCCGGTTATGTCCAAGTAAACGCGCGGCCTCTGAAAGTTCCGCCAGAACTCCTGCAGTGTCCGCCCAGCACGCAAAGGGAAATTGGTATCGACCCCCGCAATAGAGAAATGACCAGCGGACTGGCATGACAAGCGTACCACTTCGACGGTGGGAGACGAGGAGTCCCATCCACTTGTGTGGGCACTACGTTCTTCGCCTAAGGTGCCACATACATAGACACTGCCTCCCTCAGGCCGAAATGTCGCCGTTTCTGCAAAGACCGATGTGAGAATCGGACGATTACGCAGTGGCATCATAGAATCCCTCAAACAGCCGCAGTTGATCAGGCAACGGTTCATCAAGGCTCCTATTCTGGGAACCCAGAATATCCCTGATCGCCTTCTTCGGCTGTAGGACTAGCCCCATAAGGTCGGTGCCAGAAATTACCATCTTACGCTTACGACGATAACTAAAGACAAAAAACGCACTATAGATCGGATGGACCATGTAATCGTATTCCCTCGTGTCCGTCTCGCTCGCAGGCTTGTTTCCCGGAAAGCGGATTAGTGCAAGGTGCATTACGGCAGCACGAAGAAGCTCGGGTAAATCGCCCGATGCGGATAGAAGCGGGCCGTCCTCGTCCGCGAGATGAAACTGATTCACTTCAGGAGCGTGTCCCAGCGGGTCGGCAGCCATTAGGCCAAAAACTCTACCAAGTCCAAGAAGGAGTTTCGTGAGATGCGCCCCATGAACCGTCAAGCCCTCAAGCTCGGCTAAATACTTCCGTCCGACCGCCTGTGCTCCTTCGGTCTGAGTTTTGTAGGAAATCGGGACCGACAGTTCTTGTTGTGCTCTGACATGCAGCAGGATACATTGGTAAACAAGGTTAAAAAAGAACCGCAGATTGCCAGAGGCTAGTTGGGTGAAGACCTGCCAGCCACAGAAGTACTTTTGTATGCCCCTCTTTCCACGACGAAGGGTGTACAGGAGAGCATATGAGTAGTTGCTGTACCGGGTTAACCAAGTGCTTGGCGAAGAACGATAGTCACTCCAGGCCTCAGCCAGCGTGATGTTTTGATTCTCAGCCCAAAAAGACAGGAAGTACTTTTGCAGGAGGGTAAGTTCACCTAACAGGGCGTGGTCTTCCGCAGGAACATGCGACTCGAGCGCGCTGGCAACCTGGGCAGCTGTCCGACCGCCAGCGTCGTCGAGCACCTGCGCTTCCTGCTCCTCAGTTAGGCCCGGAAGTAATTCCTGAATGCTTGGCAAGTGCTCGTGGGTCGGGTTCATCTGTAGGATACGATCATTGCACGCCTTCAGGGCAAAGGTGGTGAAGCGCTCACCAGACAGTTCCTCGGCGATGTTTATCCTGACATAGTCCGCGGGGCTTATGAGCTGCTCATTGGCGTTCAGCGTGGTGCGTACTCGAAAACCGGGTTCTCGCACACCGACCTTAAACGTGTATGGTTCTGAATGCTTTATGAGCGTGTTGACTATCTGTTGTTGGTAGTCCTCAAAGTTTTCATATTCATCGAACAAGAAATAGAATGCCTTACCTCCGAAACACGACATGTCCAGGAGGGCATGCACAAGTGTGTCCACCGGCGCAGCCTGCAATGAAAGGGGCAAGGGGGCAGAGTCTGCGATATTGTTGATGTAGGCCTCGAAACGCGCTTTGGCCATGGCCAAAGCCGTAGACAAGGAGACAAGATCGACAACGGAATCTAGATGCAGTTGGGCGGCCACTGCAGCGCACGCAACGGGCGACAACTGAGCAGCCGATGGAACATGCGTATTGTACCATTGGAGAAAACGGAGAACGGCGTCGCAGAGGACGAGATTAAGGTAATGCGAGAATACTTTGATCCATCTTTCAGGGGGGATCTCTGGTCCCTTGAAGGCCGAGACATGGTTTGTGTTGACCCGGTAATAGAGGCCATAGTAAGGCCAGGTGGCAACCGTCAACGGATTGCGTTTGTGAAGGACGAACTGTCCTTCATAGGACATGCATCGTAAAACCGTCGTCTTCCCGGTGCCTCGGCCTCCAATCAGAACGCAGGGCCGTGGTTTGGTGAGTTCTGGGAAATAGGCTGGTTCGGTAAAAAGATCAAACATCCGCTCCTTCAGCCATTCTGCCTTATAACTGCCGAACAGTTCGCTGAGTTGCTCTTCGGGTTTCATGTGTCTCCATTATTCATGATTGCCTGATGAGGGGCTTCCAGTTGCCCTGTTTCCAGGAAAAGAGCGGTAGGGTCGCGTCCGGGATAGAATGCTCAAACCCGATTGCCAGGCCAAGATCATTGTAGCCCTTCCATGAGCCTGCGGAGATGCCGGCTCGGGCACTTGCCTCCTGTAGAAATGCGGTGGCTCCGGCTTTTAGATTTACAGGCCAGAGGATGCTGTTCTCGTCAAGTGTGCTGTATGCTGGCGGCAAAATATGAGCCGGAAGTAACGAAAGGCCCGGACAGGCGCGAGTAATGACCGTAAGGCCAGCCTGAGTGCACACTATGGGACAATAATAGAACGCAGTACATGTGGTAGAGGCGAGTTCAGCGAAACTGGTATGCCGGCCGTTGTTCACGGGCGTCATGCGTTCCCATGTGGTTGTGAACTGGTCCCCGCTTCCAACAAAATCGTCCACAAAGACCACGGAGAACGATGATCCGGAGGCGAGACGATCGATAACGTGTTGCGGGGACAAGATGCGGGATTCTGGGATGCCCAATAGTTGTCTAGCTTTTCTCATGAAGTGAAAGCCGCTATCGGTGTCATGGGGCTGCTCGCCCGTTACACGGGTGACCACAACCGTGTCAAGAAAAGAATTCCAGGCTTTGCGTGGGTCGGTAGCAAGAGGGTCTTCTATGACCTTACTGCTCAGGCCTTGGAATGCAGCGAGAAAGAGCTGATCCACCATGGGATGCCTGAAGTAGATGAAGCCGCATAAGAGATGCAGGGCATAATCCATCTCCTCCGGCCGGAAGTTCTCGAGCCAGCCAGCGGGATCAAGCACTTGGTGCAGTGGCCACACTTGAACGTCGACAAAATACTCGCACCGATCAAGAACATACTCCCGGTTTATGCCGGGGGAAACGGCGTCTGTGGCCTGTTGTTCAGATCTGTTCATTGCTATGTGCCTAATCCGGAATTGCCCAGATAAGCTCGTGCCCACGGCCGTCGTGGGCCATTTGAGTGAGCATATCAAGTTCTGGTGCAATATTCAAGCACTTCTTGATGCTCCGCCAGGAGCATTGGGCCTGTCATTTGGTTGCCATTCTGCCCGATTGGGGAAGGGTGCCCCAGGAGCCCATATGAACAGACCTTCCCCGGCGTTCTCCCACGGTTGCCCAGATTCTTGTCGCTTCCACTCACCTCCGTACCGCCTTGGGCAGACGCGGCCGTCGAATCCGCTCCAGGATCGCCCGGAACAGCCCACGGGGGATGGCGACGGGGGCCGCCCGGCCTGTCTGGGCCGTCGGGCCATCATCGTCGGCCAGGGCTACGCCGCCAAGAGCAAGCGGCTACAGCACGCCCGGATTGACCAATGGATGGTCTAAGGATTGCCCTGATGGTTGGCCGCGGGTCAGTGTCGGCCGGTTACGCCCTGAATCGTGGCCTGCGGCCCACGAATGCTTCTAAGGCGATATCGGCCCACCTTTTAGTCACGTGCAGATGCCGCAAGAATCTGGATGCGCGTTCCTCGCGTGTCTTCCGTCGGTCTTTGGAAACGGCTGTAGCCCTTCGCTCGCCCTCGGCTCGAGCCGCCGAACTGACATCGGGATCCTGGGCACGATAGGGGTCCCTTAGAGGCAAGAGAAGGTAGAAGGCCGGGGAGCCCTTATACTGGAAGATGCGGGTCCGCGCGGAGAAGGTTCTGTCTGCCGGCTTGCCAAGAAGGGCTCGCACCAGGTGCCGTCGAATGGTCTTCTTCCGGCGTGCGCTGTCGACGTTAATGGGGTAGGCTTGCTTGTGTGTCGCGACCCAGTGGACTGTAGACGGCGGAAGATTCACAATCCTGGCGATATCCCGGAACGTTCTCCTCGGCGTGTGTTGATGTCGCCAGTAGTAGATCAGAACCCACTCGTGGGCCGTAACGACCGAACCGTCGAGAGGTGTCTGGGTGTACTCATTGAAGAAGGCTCCGCAGCCTGACACAGCAGATTCGTTCCGCTTGCCCTGTTTACGCCTCCTCCGGCGTTCCGCATTGGGCAAGAGCCTACCACATGCAGCAGACTCGCTTTCTCTGTCCTGTTTGCGCCCGCACCGGAACTGCTGGATCCGTGCGTGTCCGTGTTGCCGGGTTCCGTGAAGAATGGGATTCTTGTAGCCACACTCCGGGCATTGCGGCCCTTGACCCCACCACCGGAGAGCCGCGAACACCCCCGGCTCCTCTAGAGCCACGATTGGCACCACGACTTTCCCCTCGTCGATGACCGTGACGTGATGGCGCCGCGCCAGGGCTTCCAGGTCTCCGCCGAGACTAGTTGTGCTTTCAAGGGGGTCTATCATCTAACCTGTATTGTATACCGGTCTCAACAAATCAACTACATTTACCTTCATATACGCATCTTGTATCTCCGTGTTCAGCTTTGTGGACCTGGGGTAGAGGGCCTGTGTAAGCGAGACCATTAGCCCCGCCCTAGACGTGCAGGCGGAAGGAGACACGGAAATGAACAACCCGACCCCTATGGACCCATCCCTGCTGCTCAACGCGCGCCAGGTGGCCAGTTTGCTAAGTATTGGCCGGCGGACCCTCTGGCGCCATGTGGCCGCCGGAATCGTGCCACCGCCGGTGGCCATAGGAAGACGCAAGTTGTGGCGCCGTAAGGAAATCAGTGATTGGATCGATGTTGGGTGCCCTCCGACAGGCACGTTGTTATCGATCTGACGCCACCCATGCACGACCCGCCGGTCCGCAGAGACGAAAGGACGTCGCGTGGCGGCGGGTGTGTTCAGTGCCCGCACGAAAGATCTTCGACGGGCGAGTTACCGTCCGGCCCGTGAGCTTCAGGTTTCCCGGGCCAAGCCAGATCAGGTCGGTGGACATTAGCCGTGTCTACTGCAGGAGACTCCCTATGACAGCAATGACAACCAACACCGCGAAGAAGACCGGACCCTACGAGTTGGACATCATCCTGTTTCACACCCCGACGGGGCGAGCATACGCGGCGCTCCGCCGAGGGACACAACAACAGGTGTATGCAATCCACAGCAAGGCCCTCCGAAACGTTCTAAGAAAGGCGCACAGAGACAGGTATGGCACGGGGATCAAGAAGAAGGCCCTCAGGGAACTGGTCGAAGACTTGGAGGATGAGGCGATCTGCGAGGGCCCAGAGGCTGAGGTTTACACCCGGGTGGCGATGCACGACGGTGCTGTCTATATCGATCTTGGCAATGCCTCCTACAAGGCCGTAGAGGTCTCGCCTGGTAACGGGTATCGTCTGGTGGATACGCCCCCGGTCTACTTCATCAGACCTACCGGACTGGGCGCGATGCAGGAGCCGATCCCGGGGGGTTCCATCGACGATATTGGTGAATTCCTTCATCTTCCTGATGACCGGGATTTCCGGCTTGTCGTGGTTTGGATGCTCAAGGCGCTCTTGCCGCTTGGGCCCACCCCCATCCTTGCCGCCATCGGCAGACCCGATAGCTGCAAGAGTTCCTTTACGGCAGTGATCCGGAAATTGATCGACCCGAACGCCGCGGGTCTGCGGGCGCTCCCTCCGTCCGAGCGAGAGTTGCTCATTTCGGCTGGCCGTGCGCATCTGATGAGCTTCGACAACCTTTCCACCATCACAGACGATATGGCCGACGCGTGCTGCAGGCTCGTCACGGGTGGTGGGAGCAGCTATCGCGCCCTCTACACCGATGCTGAGGAGATCATCTTCAACACCATGCGGCCCATTCTCCTCAACGGGGTGACTGAGCCTACCGACCGAGGGGATTTCTGGGATCGTTCGATCAACATCCACGTCCCGCTGATTCCTGACGCCGAACGTATTATCACGAGCGATTTCTGGGTCAGATTTGAGGCTGCGGCGCCGCGGATCGTTGGGGCGCTGCTGACAACCCTCAGCAGGGCGATGGCCCGTCTGCCGAGTGTCACCAAGACGAATCTCCCGCGAATGGCGGACTTTGTGCGGCTGGGTATCGCCACCGAGGAAGTCCTCGGTTGGCCATCCGGCTCGTTCATGGACGCCTTCCGCAGAAACCGTGAAGAGGCGGACCACTGCCTCCTTGAGGGGGTTCCTGTTGGGGCGGCGTTGTTGGCAATGCTGACCAAGTACGTTGGTGCCCCCTGGGAGGGTACAGCCATGGACCTCCTGAAAGAACTGCCAAAGCACGTACCGGACGACTTGCTACGGGGCCCACGTGACTGGCCAGACTCGCCCCGCGGCCTGCGAGGGCAGTTAGACAGGATGTCGCACAGTCTCCGCCGGATCGGCGTGGAATGTGAGTGGCTGCCCCGGCGGGCAACGGAACGATTGGTGAGGCTGCAGTGGCCGACAGGCCCGCGGCCTGGGATCGGCAGGCTACCCAGTTGTCTCCAGGTGCCTGGCCTGGTCACCGCGTAGCCCGCAGTAGCCCAGCGATGGTTGGGCAATGACGGTCATGACGATCATGACGGTGGTTTGGAGCAATGGGCGCAACGGCTGGCACATTCCAGCCGACGCTGTGGAGAAGCGTGATGGCGAGTTTATTCAAACGAGACAACAAGGGCCCTGGAGCCTACGTGATCCAGTTCACCGATCATCGCGGGAATCGCCGGACGGTCAAAGGGTACACGGACAAGCAGTTGTCCCTGGCCATGGCTGAGAAGCTCGAACGTCTCGTACAGTTCCGGCGGGGCGGAGAGCCCCCGGACGACAGGCTCAGCACATGGCTGTCCAACCTCGACTCTCGGACGACCCGGAAACTCGCGATCATGGGCCTGGTTGATGGGACGGCCGCAATGAGCACGCAGCCCCTGGAGGTTCACCTTGCCCACTTTGAGCGGGAAATCCGCGCCGGCGGCATCACCGACAAGCACGTGGGGCAGACGGTAGGCCGCATCAGAAGACTGCTTGTGGGGTGCGGGTGCAAGTACTACTCGGATATCTCGGCCAACCGGGTGACGACCTTCCTCGGGGATCTCCGGTCAGGCGAACGCGGTATCAGCCGCCAGACATCCAATTTCTACCTCAAGGCGCTGAGGCAGTTTTGCCGGTGGATGGTACAGGACGGACGCGCCCGGTCTTCCCCCGTTGCCCATTTGAAGACGCTCAATGTCAGCGTGGACCGGCGCCACGACCGCCGTGCCTTGACCGAAGACGAGTTCCTGCGTCTGGTCACGGCCGCCCAGGATGGCGAGACCCTCTTTGGCGTTCCCGGCCCCGAACGCGTGATGATCTATTGCCTGGCTGTCAGCCTGGCCCTTCGGGCAAACGAGATTCGCACCCTCCAGCCATCGTGTGTCGCACTCGAAGGCGAGTCTCCCACGATCACCATCCGGGCGGTACACAGCAAACACCGGCGGGCGGATGTGATACACATCCCCCCGGACCTAGTGGAGCAACTGCGTCAGAGACTTCGTTCCCGCCCCGCATCCGAGCCACTGTTCAACGTGCCAAACAAGACGGCAAAGATGCTGCGGGAAGACCTGGCGGTCGCCGGCATCCCCTATCGAGACGCACAGGGGTTGGTCGTGGACTTCCACAGTTTGCGGCACACGGGCATCACATGGCTTGGCCTGACCGGGGCAAGCCCAAGGGCCATGCAGGAGTTCGCCAGACACTCAACCCCCGTGCTAACCATCGGGCGTTATAGCCACACCACGGGTGTCGAGATGCGTTCGGCCATCGCGAAATTGACCTCGATGACCTTGGGGGGAGCCCCGGTGGAGCCAAGGCGCGGGCTGGCCCCCGTGGACCAGGAAGTTTGCCAGGCGCTGCAGAAAGCGCTGCATCCCGAAGGCCCGAAACGGCAAGAAGCGGCACAGACGTGCGCTGACGAGGTCTCCACCTCCCTGCAGCAGGCAGACCATAACTCACGCCCAGAAAAGATACAAGGCACTGAGCGGCCGCTCTTGGCACTCCCCGACAAGACTACACCCGAGAGGACTCGAACCTCTAACCCTCGGTTCCGAAGACCGATGCACTGTCCAATTGAGCTACGGGTGCGCGTTGCGACACTCCGAGCATTATCCGCGTTGCGCCCGTGTTTTCAAGGGTATTCCCCCGGAGGCGGCTCTTCCTTCGCCGGCGGCGGGCCGTAGTGGCTCGCGACGGAGTCGATCTTCGAGCCTTCGGGGATCTCCACGGCCGCGGTGGCGGGCTGATCGGCGCAGAGGAGCGGGCCTTTGAGGTTGTAGTTCTTCTTGCCCTCGAGGGTGTTCTCGATGCGGACGACGTAGGACCCGGCGGGAACGGGTTTCTTGTCCTTGTCCAGCCCGTCCCAGACGAGCTGGTGCACGCCGGCCCGGCGGGTGGCGGAGGTGACGGGTGCGAACGGCTTGGCGTCGCCGCCGGTCAGGGCCCACCAGGTCTTCAGGTGCTTCATGTTCTGCTTCTTGCTCCAGACGGCCAGCGTGGTGAGGTACTTGCCGTTGGCGTCCTCGATCCAGACGACCATGGGCGGCTGCCATCGAGTCTTGGCGACGGTGATGGTCATCTCGACGTGGTAGCCCTTAGGCCAGGGCGGCGGGGCCGGCTCGGCCGGCTCGGCGGCGCGGGAGGCCGGCAGGAGCGCCGACAGCAGGGCCCCGGCCAGGGTCATTGACAGGATCGATCGCGTGATAGTCATGGAATCTCCTTCGGGGGTCATGGGTATTCCTTTCCGAATCGGTCGCCCTTCGGTCAGGGCTTGCGCAGAGTGAGCGTGGTGATGTAGCCCAGGTCGTGGGCGGCTCGTCGGACGTCGACGAACCCGGCCGGCGCGAACAGCTCGGGCAGCTTGCCGGCGATGTTCTCGCCCAGCTCGGGCTGGTCAAAGAGCCACTCCCCACTGCGGGCGCACAGCCGCCCGAACCAGTTCGTGGGCACGTCGACGTCGGCGATGACGAACAGCCCGCCCGGGACGAGCACGCGGGCGACCTCCCGCAGGGCCGTCAACTTGTCGGCGAGGTTCAGGTGGTGGAAGAACAGCGTGCTGGCCGCCCGGTCGAACACGCCGTCGCGGTAGGGCAGCCGCTCGGCCGGGGCGATGTCGAACCGGCACGCACGACCGCGGATCTTGCTCCGGGCGCGGGCGACCATTTCGATGGAGGCGTCCAGCCCGACGGCCAGCCCGCCCCGGGCCCCGTCCAGCCGTCCGGCGATGGTCAACGTCGTGTTGCCGGTGGCGCAGCCGACGTCGAGCACCTGATGGCCCGGTTGGAGCTCCAGCAGATCGGCCAGCCGGCGATTGATGACGCCCTCGCGGTAGAACAGCATGGGCGGGCTGAGCCAGTCGTAGACGGCGACGGCCTTGTGCAGGACGATGCCTTTGGTGGCCGGGGGGGCCGCCGGATCGGGCACGGGGTCAATCATGCGGGGGGGTTCTCCTCGTCGGCGACGATTCGTCCGTCAAGCAACGTCAGCGTGCGGGCCAGGCGAAGGGCGATCCGCCGGTCGTGGGTGGCCAGCAGGATCGTCGCCCGCTCGGTGCGGCTGAGGTCCAGCAGGAGGTCGATGAGTTCGTCGGCCCGGGGGGTGTCCAGGGCGCTGGTGGGCTCGTCCAGCAGGACGAGGGCGGGCTTGCGGGCCAGGGCGCGGAGCAGGGCCACCCGCTGCTGCTGGCCGGTGGAAAGCTGGTCGGGGAACCGCCCGTCCAGGTCGCCCAGGCCCGCGCGGGCCAGCAGGTCGGCCACGCGATCTCGCCGGGCCGCCGGGGGCACGCCCGCCAGTGCCAGCGGGAACTCGACGTTCTCGCCGGCCGTCAGGGTCGGAAGCAGGTTGAGCATCTGGAACACGAAGCCGACGTGTTTTCCCCGCCAGTCGGCCAGTTGGGCCTGGGAGAGTCCGGCGAGGTCGCGGCCCATGAGCTTGACCGTGCCGGCGTCGGGGCGGTCGAGCCCGGCGGCGAGGTTCAGCAGCGTCGTCTTGCCGTCGCGGCTCATCCTCCGTCCACTCGCCGAGCGGGAGCATGACCTGGACCTCGCCGTCATCCGCGCGCTGGACGCGGAGACGCCGGACTTCGACCACCCGGAGCTGGACACCCTCGCCGCCCGCATCCTCGCCGCTCGCCAGGCCGGCGCCAGCCCCGCCAGGGCCCCGCAGGCCAGGGCGACCAGGCCCGGGGGCAGGAGGGAGTGCCACGTCAGCCGGGGGTGCACGACGCTGGAGACGAGGAAGTGCCGGTTGGCGCTGGTCCAGGCGGCCAGGTCCAGCCCGGCCCTCGCCCAGGCGGCGGTCAGGGCGGCCCCCAGGGCCATGCCGATCAGCCCGGCCAGGCAGGCCAGCAGGAGCATCTCGGCGAGGATGCCGGCCATGATCCGCCCGGGGCTCACGCCCAGGGTCTTGAGGATGCCGATCTCCCTCGTCCGCTGGGCGGCCGAGAGAAACGCGGTGTTCGAGACGCCCAGGGCCAGGATCAGCAGCGCCAGGGCCAGCACGATGTTCATCGAGACGGTGTTGAGGGCGGTGAGCTGGTCGAGTTCGGGCAGGGCTCCGCGCCAGGTGACGACGTTGGCGTCGAGGAGGATCCGGCGAACGCCGGCGGCCCGCGCGTCGGCGGCGTCGGGGTCGGTCAGGTACACCGCCACCTGCCCGCCCGGACCGGGGGCGTCGGCCAGGCTCACGTACGCCGTGCGGTCGTCGAGGGCGTCCAGCCCGGTGCGGAAGACTCCCGCGACGCGGAAGGTTCGCGGGGGTTCGTGTGGTGCGGCGAAGTCGACGTTCTCGCCTACGGCGGCCCCGATGGCGTCGGCCAGGCCCGCCCCCAGTACGATCGTGCCGCGAGCGGGGAGGAACTCACCGGCCGTCAGTTTCGCCGCCGCGGCGGATTCTCGCCGGGCCTCCTCCGGCGAGACGGCCGCCACCATCGCGGGAGTTTCCTTCGCGGCGCAACACAGTGTGCCGGTCAGTTCCCGCCGCGCCAGCACGCGGCGGACGCCGGGCAGGTCGCGGATGCGTTCGAGTTGCACCGGGTCGATGGGCCTCTCGGGCGAGAGCTTCGCCAGCACGTGCCCGCTGTGCAGGGCGACCGAGTTGGCGATCATCGAGTCCGTCACGCCGACCATGATAGAGGCCAGCACGACCAGGGCGGCCACCGCCAGGGCGACGGCGGCGCACGTGACGGCCGAGCGGCCGGGCCGCCGGGTGAGGGCTCGCAGGACCATGCGTCGGCCCAGGTCGGTCATCCCAGGGCTCCAGGGACGGCGGCGCCGGCGCGGGCGGGCAGGCCCAGCAGGCGGGCCATCAGACGGATCACGCCCTCTCGCTGCCCCGGCGTCAGGGCGATGCCCAGCACGGCCAGGGCGTCGAACGATTGGGCGAACCGTTCTTGGGCCAGTTGCCAGGCTTCCTCGAAAACCTCGGGGAACCGCTCCCAGGCGTTCCACTCGCCGGGCTTCTCGCGGCGGAGGTCGTGCACGTCCGCGCAGGCTGACCCCGGGGCGGCAGCCAGGAGGGACGCCAACAGGTTGTGTCGCCCCGCCTGAAGGTCGGCGGGCATGTCTTTGGCGTCGTCGAGGATCTGGCAGGCCAGACCGAACTGGCACAGCGCGGTGCGGGCGGCCTGGAGGGTTCCGGTGGGCGCCGGCTGGAGGGACTCGGGCAGGGCCAGCGGGGCCAGGAACAGGTCGCCCGTCTTCCGCTGGTGAATGTCAGCCAGGATGCGATCGGGCGGCAGAACCGCCACGGGGCGGAGTTCCTCCTGCGATTCCTGGATCGCGCTGGACATCAGGGCCGCCAGAGACACGCGGCCGACTCGGTTGAGCAGCGCCCCGTCGGCGAAGGCCTCCAGGACGTACTCGTTCACCACCCGATCGGCGATCAGCAGCGTCAGCACCGACCGCATCCGCTGGCCCGAGTTGGCGAAGGTGAAGGGGAATACCTCCTTGTACTCGTCGTCGAGGATATTGTCGCAGGCGGTGACCCAGGCCCGCATGGCCTGGTTGACCATGGCGTAAAGCGGCATGTAGGAGCCCGGTCCGACGGCCTGGCGCGTGACGGCCAGGAAGAACGTGCTGAAGAAGTTCCGCTCCATCGTCAGGCAGGCCGGGGCCGGGCGGGGCGAGAGCGAATCCCCCGCGACCCGGCGGGCCAGTTCGTGGAAGGTCTTCTGCGCCCAGACCTGCAGGGCGAAGGCGTCGGCGAACCAGTCTTCCCGGGCCAGGTCAGCAAGGACTTGCATGGCGTCTCCGTGGGGCGGCCTCATTGGGCAGGTTGTCGATAGGAATAATGCGAGTATTCCGGTGAATCGGAAGAATGCACCACCGCGACGACCGTTTCCGGGCGGATATTAACATGGGCCAGTATAGCCCATTAGGCCCTCCCGAAACAACGCCATCGCCCCCGAATTCCACATTGCCCCTTGCCCCCGGCCCCGGGGTGGCGGGTATCATCCACCCCCAGAGGCCCGGGCCTGCCGCCTGGCTCCCAGGAGCGCCGATATGAAGAAGTTCGTGAACTTCTGCCGCGTCCTCCACGTGATAGCGTCCCTGCTGGGCGTCGTCGTGATGTGCCTCATGGCCGTCACCGGCGTGATGATGATGCACCCCAAGACGTTCGACGTCGACGCGATCGTCACCCGAAGTGCGACGGCGCAAATCCCCGCCGAGGTCGCCCGCGGCGGCGACAAGGACGCCATCGCCCGGGCAGTGCAGAAGGCCCTGCCCAAGGCCGGCGCCCTCGAGTCGATCGAGAAGTCTCAGGAAGAAGGGAAAGAAGTTTTTTTTCAGGTGGTGCTCTCCTGTCCGCAACGGCGGTTCGACGGCACGGTGGACGCCGCGGGCACCGTCACCGGCTCGATAGATGAAAACAGCCTCTCCGGCACGCTGAGCAACCTGCACAAGAGCCCCTTCCCCAAGGCCGGGCGATGGAAGATCCTCATGGACGTCGGCGCCGGCAGCCTGGTGCTGGCCTGCCTGACGGGCATCGTGCTCTGGCTGGGTTCCAAGGCCAGGCGGATCATTGGGCTGGTGGCCTTCATCGCCGGGCTGGTGGCGTTCGTGGGCGGGTATTTTTGGTTCGTGCCTTAGTCTGGGGCGATACAGGGCCTTTGTCGCCGTTTTCACAGCGAGGGGTGGGGTGGCGAGGGCGGGGGAATCTTCGTTGGTAAAGGCTACCGGTTGTGCTTTGTTTGTACAAAATCAGCAACAGGTGGGGGTACTTGATTTTTCACTTGACTTTTTCCCCTATAGATGTTAGGATTATAGTAGGGTGTTGGAAGATGTTGAACGGGAAGGGAGGCCCCAGACAACCCCAAAACAGGTAAGGAGTTCTGTCAATAGACAATATTTTGGTATTTTTTCGCTTGACGCATACTATATATGGGGGTTAGAGTGCCCCCCGGTTCATCAGAGGCGCTGGAGCATGTCAAAGGGAGCCAGTTTGTCCGGCTTCGACGCGTCGAGCGCGATACTGTAACAGAGCGTGCCGCCGGTGGGCAACACTGTCGACGGTGCGTTGGATTGAGTGGAATGTGACGCCGAGAGAGCTCAAGGACGTCTTCTCGGGCGATGGGAGAGCAAGTATGGCCGCCGAGCCGTTCAAAAACGCGAAGAAAGCCAAGGAAGGCATTCGGAACGCGCCCAGCGAAGGGGCGGCCGAAGGGCTGCGGATCGAGCCGTATTTCGCCACTCCCGGCACCCACCCCTTCGACCAGCTCGAGTGGGAGCGTCGCTCCGCGCGGATCGGCGACTCGTCGGGTAAGACCGTCTTCGAGCAGAAAGACGTCGAAGTGCCCGCCACCTGGAGCCAACTGGCCACCAACGTCGCCGTCAGCAAGTATTTCTACGGCGAGCCGGGCAAGAAAGAACGCGAAGGCTCCATTCGCCACCTGGTCGAACGCGTCACGCGGACGATCACCGACATGGGCAAGGCCGACGGCGTCTTCGCCACCGACGACGACGCCGAGCGGTTCTATCAGGAACTGACTTACCTGTGCGTGAATCAGTACGGGGCGTTCAACTCGCCCGTGTGGTTCAACGTGGGGCTGTTTCACAGCAACGGCGTGGCCGGTTCGGAAGGCAACTACCACTGGGACGCCAAAGAGAACGGCCCGGCCAAGACCCTCCGCGGATACGAATACCCGCAGGGCTCGGCGTGTTTCATCCAGGCCGTCGAAGACTCGATGGAAGACATCATGCGCCTGGCGGCGGCCGAGGCGATGCTCTTCAAGTACGGCTCGGGCTCGGGCACGGACCTCTCGACGCTGCGGAGCAGCCGCGAGAAACTCGCCGGCGGGGGCACGCCCTCGGGCCCGCTGAGCTTCATGCGGGTGTTCGACCAGATCGCCGGCGTCGTCAAGAGCGGGGGCAAGACCCGCCGCGCCGCCAAGATGCAGAGCCTCCGCATCGACCACCCGGATATCAAAGAATTCATCGAGTGCAAGATGGTCGAGGAGAAGAAGGCCTGGGCCCTCATCGACGCCGGCTACGACGGCTCGCTCAACGGCGACGCCTACAGCTCGGTGATGTACCAGAACGCCAACCTCTCCATCCGCGTCACCGACGAGTTCATGCAGGCCGCCGAGGACGGGGCCGACTGGCAGACCTACGAAGTCACCACCGGCAACCCCTCCGTCAAGTACAAGGCCAAGGACCTCCTGGCCCTGATGGCCGAGAGCACCCACCTGTGCGGCGACCCCGGCGTGCAGTACCACACCACGATCAACCGGTGGCACACCTGCAAGACCAGCGGGGAGATCTGCGCGTCGAACCCGTGCAGCGAGTACATGTTCCTGAACGACTCCGCCTGCAACCTGGCCAGCGTGAACCTGCTGAAGTTCCGCCAGGCCGACGGGGCCTTCGACGTCGAGAGCTACCGGGCGGCGGCGAGGATCTTCATCATCGCCCAGGACATCCTGGTGGATCACTCGAGCTACCCGACCCAGCGGATCTGCCGCAACAGCCATGACTACCGCCCCCTGGGGCTGGGCTACGCCAACCTGGGCGCGTTGCTGATGTCGCTGGGCCTGCCCTACGACGGCGACGCCGGGCGGGCGATGGCGGCGGCGATTACCGGCATTCTCACCGCGACGGCCTACGCCGCCAGCGCCGAAGTCGCCAGCCGGCTGGGTGCGTTCTCGCAGTTCCAGAAGAACCGCCGCCCCATGCTCGAGGTCATGCGGATGCACCGCAAGGCGGTGGATTCGATCGCCCCCGAGCACGTGCCGGGCGATCTGATCGCCGCCGCGGCGGCCGCGTGGGACCAGGCCATCGAGGCCGGCGAACGCTTCGGCTACCGCAACGCCCAGGTGACCGTGCTGGCCCCGACGGGCACGATCGGCTTCATGATGGACTGCGACACGACGGGCATCGAGCCGGACATCGCCCTGGTGAAGTACAAGCAGCTCGTCGGCGGCGGGATGCTGAAGATCGTCAACCGGACGGTGCCGATGGCGCTGGCGAGGCTGGGGTACGACGAGAAGGCCGTCGCGGCGATCATCGACCACGTCGACAAGCACGACACGATCGAGGGCGCTCCGGGCCTGAAGGACGAGCACCTGGCGATCTTCGACTGCGCGTTCAAGCCCGCCAACGGCAACCGGTGCATTCACTACATGGGCCACATCCGGATGATGGGGGCGGTGCAGCCGTTCATCTCCGGGGCGATCTCCAAGACCGTCAACATGCCCAAGGAAGCCACCCCGGAGGAAATCCGCCGGGTGTACGTCGAGGGCTGGAAGCTGGGCGTGAAGGCCATCGCCGTCTACCGCGACGGGTCCAAGCGGACCCAGCCGCTCAACGTCACCAAGAAGAAGGACGACGGGGCCGCCGTCAAAGAGAAGGAAAAGGACAAGGACAAGGACACGATCAGCCGCGAGCAGTGGGAGAAGGCGATGCGGATGCCGCACCGCCGCCGCCTGCCGGCGACCCGCCCGGCCGTCACGCACAAGTTCGACATCGCCGGGCACGAGGGGTATATCAACGTCGGGCTGTACGACGACGGCCGCCCGGGCGAGCTGTTCATCACGATGGCCAAGGAAGGCTCGATCGTCGGCGGGATGATGGACGCCTTCGCGACGGCGATCAGCCTGTGCCTGCAGTACGGGGTGCCGATGGAGGCGTTGATCAAGAAGTTCAGCCACCAGAAGTTCGACCCCAGCGGGATTACGACGAACAAGGACATCCCGTTCGCCAAGAGCATCGTGGACTACATTTTCCGCTGGCTGGATCTGGAGTTCAACGAAGAGAAGCGCAAGAGCCGTTCGCTTTCCCGAGGAGCATCGGCGGGCCCGGAGACGGGTTCGTCGTTCAGTAAAGCAGCGCCCGAGGCAGTCAAGGATGATATCGTCTCGGAACCTGGTCGCGCCGATCAGGCCTCTGGCACGGATGCACAGAGGCCTGGCGGCGCACCTGGGGGCCCGCGGGCCTCGCGGGGCGCCGCCCCCGCCAAGCAGGCCGGGTTGCTCGAGCAGGCCGAGGGCCAGTTCGCCCAGTTCCAGGAAGACGCGCCGCCTTGCCCCAACTGCGGACGCATCACTGTCCGCAACGGCAACTGCTACAAATGCTACAATTGTGGCGAGTCGCTGGGGTGCAGTTGACGATATAGGATGTATCGGTGGGGCGCTGAGGCCCCGGCCGAGGCATGGACGGGAATCCGACTCGTTGTGACGGTTGTCTCGGCGGTTGTGTTTGTGGGATTCCCGCCTATAATTTCGTCAGGAAGTGGTTGTCCGCTGCACCCCAACGTGGCACAGGTCTCCCTCCACCTGTGTCTCCGGGATGCGGCTAAACGGGCGATACTTAGGTCTCCCTCCGCCTGGGTATCGCCTTTTTTTTGCGCCGTGTCTTCTGTTTCTTCTTCCGTGGGTAAGGGCGGGCCGCGAACAACGCGAACAAAGACGAACGAAACAAAAAAACGAACGAAACGAATATATCTGGGAATCCGATACGCGTTCCTCTCTGTCTCTCTCTGGCCCTCCCTCGCTCTTCTTCTTTGTTCGTCCCTGTTCGCGGTGTTTGCGGCTTCCCCGGCTTGCCCTCAACCAACCGGTTCCCCAGCCGCCTCGAGGATCTTCTTGGGCCGGGCCGTCAGGGTGAACTGGATGACGATCCCCACCAGGCTCAGCCCCGCCACGAACAGCAGCAGCGTGTTGCGGTGCTCGGCGAAGGCCCGAATCACGGGGTTTTCCATCGCATAGGCCAGCAGCGATTTCTCCGCGGCGACGGGGTCGTTGAGGAACAGGGCCTTCAGGTCCATATTGCGTTGCGAGTTGGCGAAGAGAACGAAGTCGCCCTTGTTGAGCCCGCCCTGGAAGGAGGACCCGCCCATGACCGCCAGCCCCGCCCCGCCGACGGAGACGAACTTCTGGAGCACCAGCCCCAGCAGCCCGAACGCCACGCCCGTGACGATCATGCCCGTCAGGACGGGCAGGCCGTTGGCGTCGCAGAACGCCGCCCCCGCCGCCGCCCCGATCAGGGCCGTCAGGGCCACCACGCCGGCCAGATAGAACGCCGACACGCTGAAGGCCGCGATCAGCCCGCCGGCCAGCGCGCCCACCAGTGCCCCGGTCTGCGCCCCGTAGTGCCACCCGACGGCCGCTCCGCCGACCGCCCCGATCACCAGCCCCCAGATCGCCAGCAGGATCCGGAACACGCGGTATCCCAGCAGGCAGTTGGTCAGCCCCAGCAGGATCGCCACCCCCATGGCCGCGGCGAACACCCCCGCGTCGACGTGAATTCCCCGCTGGAGGGCCTTCTCCAACAGTTCCTTCGCCGCCGCCAACCACGCCGCCGCTTCATTGGGACCCATTCACAACTCCGTCCGTGCCGTCCGTGCCGCCCCCGCCCGCGATCGGGGCATTCCGATCCGAATGCGCAGGGGGCAAGACAACCGGGGCGACATCCGGTATTCTGTATCGGCAGATGTCCCACGACAACCGCATGAATGTGGACGCCGGCCCACTGGCCGCCACCCTCGCCGCCGCCCGCGAGGCGCTGCTGGGGCGGCGGTGCGCGAGCGGGGTGTGGCGGGGGAGGCTTTCTTCCAGTGCGCTGGCGACGGCGACGGCAGTGACGGCCCTGGCCGCCGCGGACGCCGCCGCCCACGCCGCCCGGATCGACGCGGGCCTCCGATGGCTCGCCGATGACGCCAACGATGACGGCGGCTGGGGCGACAGCCACGCCTCCGCCAGCAACCTGCCCACCACGCTGCTGGTCTGGGCCGCCTTCGCCGCCTGCGGCAAAACCGCCGACTTCCCGCCCACACTCGCCCGGGCCGAGGCCTTCATCGCCGCCCGCTGCGGCGGCGTCGACCCGCAGGCCGTCAAAAAGACCGTGCTGGCACTCTACGGGGCCGACCAGACTTTCTCCGTGCCCATCCTGACGATGTGTGCGATCTCCGGGCGGCTGGGGCAGGGCCCCGGGGCCTGGGAGGGCATTCCCGCGCTGCCGTTTGAGTTGGCGGCCTTGCCACGCGGGCTCTTCCCCCGCCTCGGCCTGCCGGTGGTCAGCTACGCCCTGCCTGCCCTGATCGCGGTGGGGCAGGCCCGCTTCGCCGCCGCTCCGCCCGGCAACCCCTTCGCCCGCGCCCTCCGCCGCCTCGCGCGAGGCAGAACACTCAACGTCCTCGAACAAATCCAGCCCGACAGCGGCGGGTTCCTCGAGGCTGTTCCGCTCACGAGCTTCGTCCTCATGTGCCTCGTCGCCGCCGGGCAGCGGAACCACCCCGTGGTCGGGCGGGGCGTGGCGTTCCTGGAGCGCCTCGCTCGCCCGGACGGTTCCTGGCCTATCGACGCCGACCTGGCCACCTGGTGCACCACGCTGTCCGTCGGGGCTCTGGGCGACTCGCTCGACGGGCCGTCGCGGTCGGCGATCCGCGAATGGCTTCTCGCCCGGCAGTTCCGCCGCGCACACCCCTACACCGGGGCGGCCCCGGGCGGGTGGGCGTGGACCGATCTGCCCGGCGGGGTGCCCGACGCCGACGACACCGCCGGGGCCATCCTGGCCCTGCGAACCCTCGGCGACGTCGACGACCGCGTCCGCGGGGCCGCCTTCGCGGGCCTCCAATGGCTCATGGACCTCCAGAACCGGGATGGGGGCTGGCCCACCTTCTGCCGCGGGTGGGGCAAGCTGCCCTTCGACCGCTCCTGCAGCGACCTGACGGCCCACGCCCTCCGTGCGATCGCCGCCTGGCGAGCCGACCTGCCCCCGCCCGTGCAAAAGCTCGCGCGGCGGACCCTCGCGCGCGGGATGGACTTCCTGCGACGAACGCAAGCGGAGGATGGGTCATGGCGACCCCTGTGGTTCGGGAACGAACGCGAAGACAAACACGAGAACCCGGTCTACGGAACGTCGCAGGTGGTTCTCGCGATGGTGGAGTTGGTGAGGGGAGGAGAAGACGACGCGAAACCGCAAGCGGTTGCCGGAGCGGAGTATCTTCTGAACGTCCAGAACGCGGATGGGGGGTTCGGGGGAGGACGGGGAATCGAATCGACCATCGAGGAAACCGCCCTCGCGCTCGAAGCGATCGCCTCCGCGCGGGAGTTTGTCCAGGGAGATCGGATCAACGACTCCTGCAACCGCGCGATCCGCTGGTTGATCGACCGCACCGACGGCGGGCGGACGTTCGCACCCTCGCCGATCGGGCTTTACTTCGCCCGGCTGTGGTATTATGAGGACCTCTACCCGCTGGTCTTTACCGTGGCGGCCCTGAACCGGGTGGAAGGCAATCGCGCATGACGCCCCGAGAGATCATACTCGCCAACATCGAGCGGACGAACCCCCCGCGCCCGGGGCTGACCTTCAGCGGCGGACGGGCCAATGACATGACGTGGGCGTCGCTGGACCCTTCGCCCGGGTATCGCCAGAAACGGTGGACTGAGGGCAACCGCGAGCACTACGACGACGAGTGGGGCAACGTGTGGGTGCGGCTGGTGGACGGCCCAACGATCGGGGAGATCCACACCCCGGCCCTGGCCGACTGGGACAAACTCGATTCGCTCCGCCTGCCCGCCTTCGACGACCCCGCGCGCTACCGCTCCATGCGGGAGGCGTTCGCCAAGCCCACCGACCGGTTCAAAGTCGCCGGCCTGGGCGGGTGGGTCTTCGCCAACGCGCGATACCTGCGGAAGATGGAGAACTACTTCGCCGACCTGCTGGCCGAGCCCGACCGAGTGAAGGCCCTGCACGCACGGCTGGCCGCCTTGATCGAGGCCGCCATTGGCCACGTCGCCCGCGCCGGGGCCGACGCCGTCATGTTCTGGGAAGACATGGGCACCCAGTCGGGCCCGCTGTTCTCCCCCGCGATCTTCCGCGAATTCTTCAAGGCCGACTACACCCGCTTGGCCGCCGCCGCCCACGCGGCCGGGTTGAAGGTGCTCATGCACTCCTGCGGCAACAACTGGACGCTCATGGACGACCTGCTGGACGTGGGCATCGACGTTTTCCAGTTCGATCAGCCGGCCCTGTACGACATGCCCGCCCTGGCCGACAAACTCCGCCGCCGCGGGCGCTGCCTCTGGTCCCCCGTCGACATCCAGAAAGTGCTCCCCACCGGCGACCGAGCCTTCATCGAGAGCGAGACCCTGCGCCTCTGCCGCACCTTCGAAGGCGGGCTGATCCTCAAGGACTACCCCGACCTGGCAAGCCTCGGCCTCGACCCGCAATGGGACGCCTGGGCCTACGACGTAATCGTGAAGTTCTGCGGCTGGGGGTCCTGATTTCAGATCTCAAATCTCGAATCTCAGATCACTGATTGAAGGACGCAGGCGAGTGCAATCGAAGCGGAGCGGGCGTAGAATCATCCAAGGCACGCAGCCACACGGACAGGCCATTCACCGGAGAGATACCATGACGATCGCACGCGGCGGTTCGCTTCCAGCGCTGGTCGCTCTGACCATAGTGGCGGCGTGGACGTTGATGGGGCAGGGGGCCTCCGGGCCTGGGAGGGTCAATCACGAGGGCAGGGCCCTGCCGGCCATGCCCAAGATCGACGCGCCGATCCTGTTCAACACTCCCGCTGCTGACGCCGTGCTGGCGGCGATGCAGGTGTTCCCGAAGGACAACCCGTGGAACGAGGACATTTCCGCCCGCCCGGTGCTGGCGAACTCGGCGAAGATGATCCAGCGGATCGGCGAGGCCAAGAAGCTGGCGTACAACCTGGACATGGCCTTTGTGATCGTGCCGGCGAACCAGCCGAAGATCGACGTGAAGATCGTGGAGTATCCGGATGAGTCGGACAAGGGCCCGTTCCCCGTGCCCGACAACGCCCCGATCGAGGGCTGGCCCATCGAGGGCGGCTCGCTGGCCAACGTGCAGGCCAATGGGCAGGGCGACCGACACATGATCGTCGTCGATCCGGTCGCGGGAATGTTGCACGAGTTCTACATCGGCCGGCGGGTCGGGGGCGCCTGGCAGGGGGCGTGCGAGGCGACGTTTGACTTGAAGACCAACGCCCAGCGGCCGGCCGGGTGGACCAGTTCCGACGCCGCTGGGTTGCCGATCTTTCCGGCCGTCGCGCGGTACGACGAGTGCGAGCGGGGCAAGGTCGAGCACGCCCTGCGGGTGACGTTCCAGAAGACGCGGCGGGAGTTCATCTACCCGGCGACGCACTTTGCCTCGGCCCTGAAGGACGCGGACCTTCCGGCGATGGGGCAGCGGTTCCGGCTGAAGGCCAGCGTGGATATTTCGGGCATGCCCAAACACGCACGGGCCATGGCGTACGCCCTGAAGAAGTACGGCATGTTCGTGGCCGACAACGGGGGCGACTGGCGGATCTCGGTCGCCCCGGACAAGCGGATTCAGGGCCTGGACGCCCTCCGAAAGCTTCGCGGGGCGGACTTCGAGGTGATCCAGACCACTGGGCCCCGGGCCGGGCGGTGAACAACGGAACAGAAGAGAGCCACAAAGGGCACAAAGGACACGAAGAAGAACAAGGCATTGGCTTTTCTTTATATATCTCCCAGTTGTTCTTTGTACCACTAATGTCCAGAATCTCGAATTCTCGTACAGATTCCCAGGCCCAGACTCCAACAACGGGAAACATGGGGAGAGCGTGCGGACGCTCTCCCCAAACCCCTCTTCCCGGCCCACACACCCCCAAGAAAGAACCGGATAGACACGTCGCGCGGGGATCGGGCGTGGCGTTGTTTTGGCGTGTGTGGGCCGGGGAAGGGGGTCCGGGGGAACCGCCGCCGGGTCCCCCGCGAGGGGCCACTGTGTGCCCACGTACGGAGCTACGGTCTACCGGGCGGTTCTCCGTTCCCTCGCTCCGGGCTTCCCATTGACACCCGGGTGCCG
>JAPLNA010000082.1 GCA_026693065.1 Planctomycetota bacterium | reverse complement strand
TTGCAGAGGGGCCTGGGGTTCCGTATGCTGTTCCATGTGGCGTATCCTTTCCTATGTTGGAATTGGTGCCGGTTGATTGCCAGACACCAAGGGTACGCCGCTCTTTTTGATTCTTCCATCCA
The DNA here is from genome assembly GCA_026693065.1 of Planctomycetota bacterium. GTDB lineage: Bacteria > Planctomycetota > Phycisphaerae > SM23-33 > SM23-33 > JAPLNA01. The sequence continues at coordinate 3,911 of JAPLNA010000082.1, read as the reverse complement.
CAACTTTCGACAATACCTCGGCCTCTTGGGCCGCCTCCCGCGCGGCCCCGGCGGCTCCGCTGGGAAGAACCCCGGTCGCCGGCATCGACACAGCCGCCACAACCGCTTGCCCCGAGTTCTTCGAATCCTCCGCCGCTCCGTTTCCCTACCCTCCCATGCCTGTTGCCCGTTGCCTGTTCCCTGTTGCCCTCTTCCCGGCCTCCTCCCCCTCTGCGCTCTCTGCGTTCTCCGCGGTGAGTACCTCTCCGTTCCTGGCTTCCTCCTCCGCCGCCTCCCGTTCCCGCTGGGCGTCCAGTTCATCCTCCCACGGCGTCGGGCCGGTCTCCCGGGCCAACTGGAGCATCCACTCCGGCCTTCGTTCCTGCTCGCCGGGCACATCCTTCCGCCGGGGCCTGCCGGCCATCGCGAACTTCAACACAAACTCCCGCGCCCGCCGGGCCGGCTCGCCCTCCCCCCTGAGCCCCAGCCGCACCTGCTCCATCACCATCGTCCGTGCGTACTGCGTCGCCACCCGCCGAGCCTCCGTCAAAACCCCATTCTCCGCATCCCACAGCCGCTGGCCCAGCTCCTTCCTCCGCCGGCCGCGGGCGATCTGCTTGACCAGAATCTCGCTGATCCCCAGCTTCAGCCCGATCGCCTTGTACGTCAGGGAGCTTTCGTTCATTCCGAACGAATCGGTACATCTGGTTGTCACTTCGCCGCCTTATTGGACGTTGAAAGAATACGAGCCCAATCCCTCCCAATTGGGCCACGTGGTCGAGTACGAGGAATTCCTCGATGCCCTGAACGCTGTCTGGCGGGAATGCTTGCGGGTTCTCGTTCCCGGCGGACGATTGGTGTGCGTCGTGGGAGACGTGTGCCTTTCGCGGAAGAAGAACGGTCGGCACGTCGTCGTGCCCCTGCACGCGGACATCTGCGTGGCCTGCCGGAAGATGGGTTTCGACAATCTCAATCCCATCATCTGGCACAAGATCTCCAATGCCTCCTATGAGGTCGAGGGCGGGTCCAAGTTCCTGGGCAAGCCGTATGGGCCCAACGCCGTGATCAAGAGCGACATCGAGTTCATCCTCATGCAGCGCAAGCCCGGCGGTTACCGAAGCCCCACGACTGCCCAGCGGGATGCCAGCCGGATCACCAAGCCGGAATTCGACGAGTGGTTCCGCCAGATATGGACCCTCACGGGGGCCTCGACGCTCAAGCACCCCGCGCCTTTCCCGCTCGAACTGGCCTACCGTCTCGTGCGGATGTTCTCCTTCGTGGGCGACACCGTGCTCGACCCCTTTGCCGGAAGCGGCACCACCACCCTGGCGGCCATGAAGTGCGACCGCAACAGCATTGGCATCGAGATCGAAGAAAAGTACATCGCCATGATCCGCTCTCGGCTCAAGAGCGAGAGCGCATCTCTTCTGACATCGATCGACGTCACCTACGACAGGGCCGACCCCGCCGTTCCGGCGTGATCCGCCCAGGATCTAAATCGGGGGACGCCTTGCCGATTTCGTGTCCTTCATGGTGCATACGCAGGTATGTTGGCCTCCGATTTCAGCCCATGCCTCTGGGTGCCTTCAGACCGAGGGAGTGTCGGACGTACAGGTTGAGTGAAGTCCTCGCACTGATTCTGCCTCGAAGCGACGGTTTTCGAAAGCCCCAAGCCACGGCTGCTCCTTGAAGTGTACTGGCGACAGGGGTATTGTACAGGCTGTTGGGAGTCAGGTCTACGGCGAAGGATGCGGCCATGGCACAAGACGAAGCGGACATGAACCGGACACACTCTATCGGGTTGTTCAGTTTGCTCGCCTCGGCTCTCGTGGTGGTGCCGTTGTGCATGTCTGAAACGAAGACCAGCGAGGCGGTCGAGGTCGGCGTGACGAGAACCGATTTTGCCCCACTGACTTTGAAGGACCGAATCACGACCCGCACGTTCCCGTCCGTCTTTCAGGCGTGGAACCCGGCTGATAATCTCAAAGTCGAAGACGGCTGGACCACCGTGACCCGTCATGATCTGGTCTTCCACGTGCCGGGCTTCCTCGGACTGCGATGGGAGGGTCAATTCAACGGCCTGTCCAGAGGGTTTGCGAAGGAGAGCGTGCCGCCCGCCGGAAAGCTCCGGGCAGAGTTGTTGCGGAAGAACCCGAACCTTATCCTGTTGGCGGAAATCCGCTACCGTGACGCTCACCGCTCGTATCTGCCGGAGGGGCATTCGTGGTGGAAGCGGCAGGATGGGCGATTGGTCATGGGCTGGGAAGAGGGCGGATACATTCAGTTGGACTTCGCCAACCCGGAGGTCCAGAAGCAGGTCGCCCTACAGGCCAAAGCCGTCGTTGATACCGGCGTGTTCGACGGCGTGATGCTGGACTGGTGGGACGATGATGAAGACCGCATCGCCCTGGTGATGGCGGTTCGAGCGGCGGTAGGCGACAAAACGTTGATCCTTGTCAATGCCAACGACCGGAAGACCCCCAAGACCGCCGCCTTCGTCAACGGGTACTTCATGGAGTGCTACAAGTCGAAAACGGCGGAGGATTGGCGGCAGATCGCCGACACGCTCCAGTGGGCCGAGAAAAATCTACGGGAACCTCGGATCAACTGCGTCGAAACTTGGTTCCATTCATCCCGCCGTGACCTGAGCCTCATGCGGGCCACGACTACGCTCGCACTCACGTTGTCGGATGGATACTGCCTTTTCTCGGACCCCAACCCACTGCCAACGCCCGACCACCTGCACGACTGGTATGACTTCTGGAACAAGAGCCTTGGCAGGCCGGTGGCCAAGGGATTTCGACGGGAGGATGGCTCTTTTCAGAGGGCTTTCGAGCGGGGATCGGTCGTCTACAATCCGATGGGCAACAAGCCGACCACCGTGAAGTTTGCCGAGCCGCACAAGAGGGTATCCACCGGAGAGGGTGCGACAAGTTTCATCGTTCAGCCCCGCGACGGCGACCTGTTCCTCCCCTCGGACGGTAAGTGAACACGCCCATTCATCTGCCCCCTCCACTCTTGCCGCTCCTTCGGGTCGCAAATCCCCGGATCGGAGGGCAACCATCGGGGCGAATTCCCCCAGTTGACAACGACACGAACAGGGATCTTCTCCTGGACCTGGGGCCTCTCCATGTCATTCGCGTGTGTCGCCTGTCGCCGGGAGACTATCGCCGCTCGTGCCCGTTTCCCTCGTGACGACCGTCGTTGACCGGTCCGGTCGCGCCCCGATCGGGGCCGTTGATTCCGCGATGCCCGTCATTGATCGCCCCGGTCGCGCCTCGGTCGGCGCCGTGGTCACGATCGTGGTCGCCGTCACGGTCACGATCCCAATCCCCCGAGAATCCGCGGGTCGAACCGTAGGGGTAGGAATCGTAGTACCCGTACGGTCCGTTGTCGTAATACTCCGGGCCGTACACGGTAGGCGAGGGCGAATAACCGACCCCGGTGGAGCAACCGGCCAGAACCCCGGCGGCCGCTATCAACGCTAAACTACACAGGAACCGTTTCATACAGCACCTCCAGGCAGCGGGAAAACCCATGCCGTTACTTTCTTCGTTCCGCTGAGCCTACATGCACCGTCGGGACGAAAGAAAAACCGACGCGGTTAGTCACCTGAGGGCGCTAACCACGTCGGCTTACTCGTTCTAACGGGCCTCCCGGCACAACCGGGCTGCCCTTTATCTAGTCATCCGATGGGGAACTCATGCTCTCGCACGCGCCCCCTCACACACAGTATAGCGCCTCCGACATCCAAGGCCGGTTAATCCGGCACTCGGCCGCGATGGCTGTGCGGTGTCCGGCGGCATTGTGAAGGGGTCAGGCCCGTGGGGTCGGCGGGGGGACTTCATTTGTCCTTCACGACGACCATGACCGTTCGGGCCAGGGCCCAGTTGCCCGGGTTGTGGTTCCAGATGCACGGCACGGGTTTGTTC
>JAPLNA010000081.1:6177-15200 GCA_026693065.1 Planctomycetota bacterium | reverse complement strand
GGATCATGCCGCGGATCTCGAAACCGGCGGCCTCGAGCTGGCCGCGGACGGCGACGCAGACGGCGGCCGATTCCTCCGCCGTCAGGGCCTTGTGGGGCTTCTTGCCCTGGAGTTTCTCCTGCTCGTAGTGGGGTTTGAGCAGCGAGACGATCCGTCCGCCGGGTTTGAGCCACCCGGCGGCGGCCGGCAGGAAGCGGCTCTGGGGCGTCCAGGCCATGTCCGCTACCACCAGGTCCACCGGCTCGGGGCAGAGAGCGTGCAGGGCGTTGGTGCGTTCCATCACGACCACGCGCGGGTCTTTCCGCAGCGTCCAGGCCAGGTCGCCGTAGCCGGTGTCGATGGCAAAAACCTTCGCGGCCCCGCGTTGCAGGAGGCAGTCGGTGAATCCCCCCACGTTCGCCCCGAAGTCCGCGCACGTCCACCCGGCGACGTCGAGGCCGAACGCCTCCAACGCCGCGTGCAGTTTCTCGCCGCCGCGTGAAACGAACCGATCCGCCATGGCGGCATTATACGCCATGACCCGCCAGGGCGGGTTTGACAAAGCAGGCCCTGTTGCACGTGTGACAGGCCAGGTCGCGGCGGCAGGTCAGATGAATCTCCGCCGCGTAGGGCGCGAGGGAGTCGATTTCAATGCTCGCCTCGTTCTTCTCGAAACATTCTTTTCAATCCCCTGATCCTATAATCCTGAAATCCCGTTCTCTCGTACGTGCCTACGCCAATGTACTCCCGGCCGAAACTGGGGATGACTCAGGAGCAATCTCGGTTGACACGGCGGCGCGCGGTCCGATACGATAGGTCGTGCCGTGTGGACACGAGAGCGCCACAAGCGGCCCCGTCCCGGGCGCTTCCCGCCGGATCCGATGCCCTGTCAGTGAACCCTCCGGACAGCGGGAATACATCGCGAAGAACTCAAATGATTACTATTAAGCTGAACGGAAAAGATCAGACGCTGCCGGACGCTTCGGTCGTCAACGATCTCTTCCTGATTCTCGGCGCCGAGGGAAAGAACGTGGCGGTCGTCGTCAACGAGACGATCGTCCGCCCGGAGAACCGCTCATCGCATCGGCTGCAGGACGGCGACCAGGTGGAAATCCTGGCCTTTGCCGGCGGCGGCTGACACCAGCGAGGTTTGCCATCCATGGACGTATACCATCTGGGCCCGCAGGCCTTTTCCTCCCGGCTGATCCTCGGCACGGGAAAGTTCAGCAGTGCGTCGGTCATGCTGGAGGCCGTCAAGGCCTCCGGCGCGGAACTGGTGACCGTGGCGCTGCGACGCTTCAACCGCGAGCAGGCGGGGGATGATCTTTTCGGCCCGCTGTCGGCGATCAAGGGAATCACCCTCATGCCCAACACCTCGGGCGCCTCGACCGCCGCCGAGGCCGTTCGGGCGGCCCGGATCGCACGCGAACTGTCCGGCAGCCCCTTCATCAAGGTGGAAATCCACCCCAACCCGCAGCATCTCATGCCCGATCCGATCGAGACCTATGAAGCCTCGCGAATCCTCGCCAAGGAGGGGTTTCTGGTCATGCCGTACATCGCCGCCGACCCGGTGTTGGCCAAACGGCTCGAGGACGTCGGCTGCGCGTCGGTCATGCCGCTGGGCTCGGCGATCGGGAGCGGGCAGGGGCTGGGCACGGCCGACATGCTGGGCATCATCATCCGCGAGAGCGGCATCCCCGTGATCGTCGACGCCGGGCTGCGATCGCCTTCCGAAGCCGCCGCCGCCATGGAGATGGGCTGCGCCGCCGTTCTGGTCAACAGCGCCGTCGCCGCGGCGGGAAACCCCGTCGAGATGGCCGCCGCCTTCGCCGGGGCCGTGATCGCCGGCAGAAAAGCCTTTCACGCCGGCCTGATGCCCCAAAGCCGCACCGCCGTGGCCACCAGCCCGCTGACCGGTTTTCTGGGGACGAACGCGTGAAGGCCTCACCGGAATGGCTCACCGCCGGCGATCGGGATTCGGAGGCCCTGGCGGCGATGCTGGCCCCCTGCTCCGCCGAGGCCCTGGAGTTGGAAACTCTCGCCGCCGAATCGCGGGCCATCACTCTCCGCCGGTTCGGGCGGACCATGTCGCTCTACGCCCCCCTCTACCTCTCGAACTACTGCTCGAGCGGGTGCGAGTACTGCGGGTTCGCCTCCGACCGAACCACCCTCCGCCGCCGGCTTGAGCCCGATGAGCTGGACCGCGAACTGCTGGCGATGAAACGCCTCGGGATCAGCGACGTGCTTCTGTTGACCGGCGAACGGACCGGCCAGGCGGGGTTCGATTACCTGCAACGAAGCGTCGAGCGGGCCGCCCGGCACATGCAGCGGGTTACGGTCGAGACGTTTCCGATGAGCGTCGCGGAGTATCGCGCTCTCGCCGACTGCGGCTGCACCGGCGTGACGATCTACCAGGAGACCTACGACCGCGGCCGCTACGAGGCGATTCACCGCTGGGGTCCGAAGAAGGATTTTGTCCAACGGCTGGAAACGCCGGCGCGAGCGCTGGAAGGCGGCATGAAGACCGTCGGGCTGGGCGTGCTTCTGGGCTTGGCCGAGCCGGTGGCCGACGCGTTGAGCCTCTACCGCCACGTCCGGCATCTGGGGCGAACGTGGTGGCGGGCGGGGCTGTCGGTCTCGTTCCCCCGCATCCGGCCCCAGACCGGGGGCTACCAACCCCCCTTCCCCGTCGGCGACCGCTTCCTCGCCCGGATGATCTTCGCCTTCCGCATCGCCCTGCCCGACGTGGACCTGGTGCTCTCCACCCGCGAAAGCGCCGCCTTCCGCGACGGCATGGCGGGGCTGGCCATCACGCGCATGAGCATCGCCAGCCGCACCACCGTCGGCGGCTACGACGAGCCCGACCGCGCGGAACCAGGCCAGTTCGATATCTCCGACGACCGCTCGGCCGAGGCGTTCTGCGCCGCCCTGCGGGCGCGGAACATCGAGCCGGTCTTCAAGAACTGGGAGCCGGCCTACAACGGGCCCTCGGGCGTGAGCCTGCAAGACGACGTCGTATCGGAGGCCCACCCATGCCCTTGACCGACCAGCAACGCCAACGCTATGGCCGCCACCTGGCCCTGCCGGAGATCGGCGAGAAGGGCCAGGAGAAACTGCTCCAGGCCAGGGCGCTGGTCGTCGGCGTCGGCGGGCTCGGCTCGCCCGCGGCGTTCTACCTCGCCGCCGCCGGCGTCGGCCACATCGGACTCAGGGACGGCGACGCCTTCGAGTTGAGCAACCTCCAGAGGCAGATCGTGCACACCACCGGATCGATCGGCCGGCAGAAAGTCGAATCCGCGGCCGACCGGCTGCGGGAACTGGACAGGGCGATCGAACTGACGCTCTACCCCTTCCGCCTGACGGAGGCCAACGCGCCGGACATCCTGGCCCTGTACGACTTCGTGATCGACGCGACGGACAACTTCGAGTCGAAGTTCCTGATCGCCCGCGCCTGCCACGCCGCGGGCAAGCCCTACTCCCACGCGGGGATCCGGCAGTTCTATGGCCAGACCATGACGGTGCACCCGGGGAAGACCGCCTGCTACCGCTGCGTCTTCCACGAGGACGGCGTCCCGGCGACGGCCGCGCCGGCGGGCCCCATCGGGGCGCTGCCCGGCGTGCTCGGCTCGATCCAGGCCATCGAGGCCATCAAGTGCATCCTCGCTATCGGCATCCCGCTGGTCAACCGGCTGCTGACCTTCGACGCCCTGGCCATGGAGACACGAATCGTATCCGTCCGCCGCGATCCGCTCTGCCCGCTCTGCGGCAGGAGATGAACCCCGTGTCGCATCGCACGAACCACGAAGACCCCCTGCCGCGCGTGTATCTGATCAGCGGCGGCAGGAGTGAAACCGACGGCGGCGAGGCGTTCCTCGAGCAGTTGAGGCATCTGCCCCCGGCCCGCGCCTGCATGGTGCAGATACGCGAGAAACAGCTCGGCCCGGAAGAACTCCTCGCCCTGGCCAGGCGGGCGTCGAAGGCGGCGCTGCCGGAGGGATCGCTGCTGCTGGTCAACACTCACGCCGATATCGCGCGGGCGGCGGGGCTTCACGGCGTGCACCTGCCCGAAAGCGCGTACCTGCCCGACCTCTCTCCCGCCTTCGTTCCGGACCTGGTCACGGGGTGCAGCGCCCACTCGGCGGGGTCGGCGCGGGCGGCCCAGGAGGCCGGGGCGGACTTTGTGCTCTTTGGTCCGGTGTTCGACACGCCCTCCAAGAGGCCCTACGGCCCGCCGCAGGGCTTGGACTCACTGGCCCGGGTCTGTCGTGCGACGAGCCTTCCGGTCTTCGCCGTCGGAGGGATCACTCCCGACAACACCCCCGCCTGCCTGGACGCGGGTGCGTACGGAATCGCGGGGATATCGGCCTTCCGCGACGGCGCCGGCCTGGCCGAAACGATCGAGCGGTTCTACCGGGCCCTCACTCGCTGAGGCCTCGGCGGGCCCGTCACGTTCGCCCGTGGACGTTCCTGCCCAGGCTCGCCCCCAGACGCTGGAGGGCGGGCGAGATGTCAAACGGGTCCAGGTTCACGTCCAGCACGCACAGCTGCCACGGGTTGGCCTGGCAGTCGGCGAGGGCCCGGTGCAGATCGCCCATCGTCTTGACCTGGAAACCCAGGCCCGCCCCCAGCACCTGCGGAATCTTCGAGAAGTCCCACAGGTTGATGTCGTTGAAGGGCCCGTCGTGGATCTGCCGCTCCGTGCCGTACCCGTGGTTGTTGAGCACGATGACGATCGGGTTGAGCTTGTAGAACGCCGCGGTGGAAAGCTCCATGCCCGTCATGTGGAACGCCCCGTCGCCCACGAGCACGATGGGCCTCAGGCGGCAGTCCACGAACTGCGCCCCCACCGCCGCCGGGCAGGCGAAGCCCATGGACGCGTAGTAGGCCGGGCTGAGGAAGTCCGTCCGCCCGCGGATGGTCAAGTCGGCGGCCCCGAAGCAGGCGTCGCCGATGTCGCAGATGACGATATGGTCGGACGTGATGAAGTCGTTGATCGTGCGGAACAGCCCCGCCACGGTCACCGGCGCGCCGGCTGGCGGGGGCGGGCCCCAGGGGGACGCCCGCCGGGGCAACGCCGGGCGAGGCCGCCGCTTCAACGGGGCCTTCAGCAACGCCCGCACGAAACTCCGCAACGGCACGTCCACGTACCGATGCCGGTGCACCTCGATGCCCTCGCTCCCGGCGACGATCGTCCGGGCCGGGTCCAGGTGCGCGGTGAACACCCCCAGGTCGATGTCCGTCAGCATGCAGCCGAGCATCAGGATGCAGTCGGCCTGCTCGACGAACCGCCGGATGGGCTGCCGGCCCATGGCGCCCTCGTACACGCCCAGGTAGAGCGGGTGCTCCTCGTTGATCACGCTCTTGCCCAGGAGGGTGGCGGCTACGGGAAAACGGGCCTTCTCCACCAGCGACACGAGCTCGTCCTGCAGGCCGAAGCGATGCATCTCCACCCCCGCCAGCACCACCACCCGCTTGGCGCGGTTGAGGATGGCGGTCGCCTCGGCCAGGCAGTCGCCCAGGGCCTGGCGGTCGGTCATTTCCTCCAGCGAGGCGATCCTGGGCGTGTGCGGATGGGCGACGTCGACCATGTCGCGGGGCAGTTCGAGGTAGCCCGGGCGGCGGTATCGCTGGACGGCGTCGAGCACGCGGTCGATCTCGCGGTAGGCCAGCAGCGGATCGTCCAGGGCCGCGCTGGCGACGGTGAACTGCTCGTAGATCTTCAACTGCGTGTCGAAGGTCCTGATCTTGTGGTGCAGGAGAGGGTTTCGGCGGCGTTCCTTGACGCCGGGCGCGCCGCTGATGAGGACCACGGGCGACTTCTCCGCGTACGCCCCGGCGATGGAGTTGGCGCAGCTCAGCCCGCCCACGCCGTAGGTGACCACCGCGGCGCCCAGCCCCTTGAGCCGGGCGTAGGCGTCGGCGGCGAACCCCGCGGCGTCCTCCCGCGTCGTGCCGATGCAGCGGATCTTGCTGCGAGCGATGCAGTCGTAAAAGCCCAGCACGTAGTCGCCCGGCACGCCGAACACGTGCTCCACCCCGCGACGATGGAGTTGGTCCAGCAGATACTGCCCGATGGAAGGTTTCCTGGCCATGATATGTCCTGTTCCCGCGCTGCCGCACGGTGTCTCATTATACGAGCCCCGTGCGTGTCCTGAGAGATATCGGCCTGGCGAGGGCCCGAACTTTGCGATGTTGAATGAACGCCCCGCACGGTATGATGCGGGGAACGAATAGGAGTCTGCCCATGGAATCGCACCCCCGTCGTCGGTCGAACTGGTTGCTGGCGTCCTGGCTGTGCCTGGCGGCGAGCGCGCCGGCCTTCGCGGGCAACCCCTCCGCCGCCTCCCCGCCCACCGAAGACTATCCGTGGATGAGCATCGCCAACTGGCACAAGATCCACGAGTCCTACGTCGCCAAGGCCAAGGAAGGCAAGGCCGGCCTCATGTTCCTGGGCGACTCCATCACCGAGCAATGGCGGAACAACGCCGTCTGGCAGAAGCACTATGCCCCGCTCAACGCCGTGAATTTCGGTATCGGCGGCGACCTGACCCAGAACGTGCTCTGGCGAATCCTGAACGGCGAAACCGAAAACGCCAAGCCCAAGGTCGTCATCCTGCTGATCGGGACCAACAATACCGGCGGCAACACAGCCGAGGAAATCGCCGCCGGCGTCAAGGCGAACGTGGACGCTCTCCGCAAGAAGCTGCCGGCCTCGAAGATCCTCGTGCTGGGGATTCTCCCCCGCGGGCAGGAGGCCAAGACGCCTCTGCGGGCGAAGATCGCCGCCGTCAACGCCGCCACGAAGAAACTCGACGACGGCAAGATGGTCCGCTACCTCGACATCGGCCCCAAGCTGCTCGACAAGAACGGCAAGCTCAACGGCGACGTTTCGCCCGACGCCCTGCATCTGTCGGAAAAGGGCTACCAGATCTGGGCCGACGCCATGGCCCCCCTCCTGGCCCGGATGCTCGCCAAGTAGCACAAGAACACCGCCCCCCTCATCATGCTATCATGCTGGGCTGGCTATAATCCCGCGGCATGATGGACTGGCCCAGGCACGCCGCAGATCGCTCGGCGGGCGGCCATCGGCCCAAGGAGCGTGACGGTGAAGAACGTCGACTGGAACAAGCTGCCCCTGATTACCCTGGGGTTCTGGATCCTGAAGATCGCCGCCACCACCCTGGGCGAAACCGCGGGCGATCTCCTCTCCATGACGATTCTCAAGGACGATTCAGGTGCGAACTACCAGGTGAGTTCCGTGATCCTGTTGTCGGCCTTCCTGATCATCCTCCCGTTCCAGGTGGCCTCGCGGAAATACCACCCGTTCCTCTACTGGGCCGTCATCGTCGCCACCAGCACGGCCGGCACGACCATGTCCGACTTCATGGACCGCAAACTGGGGCTGGGCTACATGAACGGTTCCGCGATCCTGCTGGCCATGTTGCTGACGACCCTTGGATTCTGGTACTTCAGCGGACAACCCATGTCCGTCAACAAGATCCGCACACGCAAGGTCGAGGTCCTCTACTGGGTGGCCATTCTGTTTTCCAACACGCTGGGCACGGCCCTGGGCGACTTTCTGGCCGATGATTCCGGCCTGGGGTTCATGGGCGGGGCGGCCGTGATCGGCGGCCTGATCGCCCTCGTCGCCGCCGCCTACTACCTCACCAAGATCCCCCGCGTCGTCCTGTTCTGGGTCGCCTTCATCCTCACACGACCCTTCGGCGCCACCTTCGGCGACGTCCTGACCAAACCGCCCAGCGAAGGCGGCATCGGGTTCGGCCAGGGCGGCTCCTCCGCCGTCCTCCTGGGCATCCTGCTCGTCGGGGTGATCGTCACCCTGGTAAAGCTCCGCCGGCAAGCGGCCCTGCAGCCTGTAACGGCCTCCTGAACCCGCCGCTAGACTCTTAATCGAACCTTGGTTACGGACAAGGGCTTGATCAGCGGAACTACCGGACCATTCACCACGCGTTTCTCGAACTGCACGTCATCGCCGTGCAGCCTGCACCTGCTCAGACGGTCAGGAGCCCAAAGGCTCTCGATCGACTCCACCGTGTATTTCTTGTACACGTCAAGCGAGAGTTTCAATTCCATCCGCCCGCCATTGACGACATACACAGTGACGCCTTTGCCGTCGGCGGTTTCACAGGCCTGTGCGGTCGCGAAGACGCCCTTCTTGTCTTCCAGATCGGTCCGTAATGGATAGGTGTTGTCTTCGATGCCCCGGAAGAACCGGAACACCCTCCCGGGCGGAGACAACCAGGCGCCTTCTTTGGCCGATTCGATGATGTTCTGCCCCCAGGTGTTGACGCAGTTGTTGAAATTCGCGGAAAAGAACTCCCCGCCGTAGGAAAGATAGTCGACGATCCGCCAGGCCACGTTCAGGGCGTAGAACCAGTGGATCTGCCGGAAACTCAACAGCTTCTTGTAATCGGCCCACGTCGTGTCCATCCCCCATTCCCTCTCCCAGTCCCACTCGTGGGGAATGTCCGGATCAGGGAACGCTTCCGGAGAACTCAGCGAGCCAATCCATTCCGAGTTGACCTGGCGGATGGCAGAACCCGTGGCCTTGTTGTATTCCCGCAGAATCGCCAGCGCCTTGGCGATAAAAGGCCTGTCGCCGTCCCGGTGAATGACGTATTGTACGTGCTTCCCCGCGATCTCGAGCATCTGCCCAAGCCCCTCCAGCCCATACCCCGGGCCGCCATAATACGCCATCATGAGTTGTATGGATGGATCCACAGCACGCATGGCGGAGGCAAACGCAACGACTCGTTCGGCATACTGGATGGCCGACCATTTCCTGGACGGCTCATTCTCCATTTCCCAGTACGTGACCCGGTTCTTTCTGACGGCGCCGTTCTCTTTTCTGAACCGTCCCATGGAGGACGTGTCCGGGCCGTTGCAGTACTCCACCAGTTCGGCGGCCCTGAACGGCGTGCTGGTCATCATGTTGATGCAGATCTGCGGCTCGCACGGGATTTCATGGCAGAGGTCGAGGAACTCATCGATGCCCACGTCGTTCTCCTCGAGCACCCGCCAGA
>JAPLNA010000081.1:0-6104 GCA_026693065.1 Planctomycetota bacterium | reverse complement strand
GTCTTCCATGGCCCCTCGCTCCGAACGGGGCCCGACGCTTCGCCGCCAGTCAAAGAAGCTGGTGAAACAGCCTCCGGGAAATCGCATGATGGGCACGGCCAGGTCTTTCAAGAGAGCCACGACTTCCTTATTCCATCCGCGGACGTTATCGCGGGGCATCAGCGATGCCCAGGAAAGGACGATGCCTCCGGCCCAGTCAAAAGAGATCTCAAGGACGGCCCGTCCGGTATACTGCGGTAAGAGGATCTCCGCTTCATAGCTCTGTTGCAAACACGTGAACGGAAACGCGTGGGAAAAGAGGATATGGTCGGGGTTGGATTCTTCCCGTAGGAGTATTCGCACCTCTTTGGTTGCCAGGGCTTCCGTGTTGACGGGATCGAATCCCTGAAGGCTCGGAGACACCTTGTCTCCCGCGAACCCTCCGAAGAGGGAGAAAGCGTAGGCGGCGCCCGCCTTGAAATACAGTCCTCGCTGCATGATCCCACCGGTCGTGCCCTGGCCGTCATAGGAAACAAGAAGGGAATCCCGGCCTTTGAAGCTGTCCGTACAGCATGTCCTGCATTGTTTGGAGTGCTCGTCAATGAGTTCCCAGTTGCATTCCTCGTATCCGGAGTGCCAGAACGGCGCGTGTTCATTGTAATATTCCGGCCGCAGGCGGACCCACATGCCGTTGTAGGGGGGAACGTCGACGAAGCTGCGGTTGAAAAGCATTTCCGCCCACATCCCGCTTATCTGCCGCCCGAACCCGCTTTCGATGAAATTGCCCAGGATGAATCTGCTGGTGGGGGTTTCGGAAAGCCTTCGTTTTCCAATGCAGAGCTGGAGTTCTTCCACGGGTCAATCTCCTTCCTCCCGACAGTGGCGCCCACGTGTCGATCCGCCGGTCCTGTCCGTTACCTGTTGGCTCTCTGCCCGCCATTGTATCGGACTGCGCAGGTAAGGCAAGGAGTTCACCAGGCAGAGGGCTTCTTCTTGGCCACATGGCAGGACCTACCCAAAAGACAAGCCCCTGCAAATCGTCGGTTGGCAGGGGCTTTTGTGCTGTGTTTTCTAAGCGGGCGATCGGATTCGAACCGACGACGTCCGGCTTGGGAAGTCATTTAGGGCAACGTGCAACACTTTGCAAATACGCGGCTTACAACATGCCCGGAAATGAGTTGTGAACTGGATTGGGACTGGGCTGGAACAGCTCTGGGACTGTTTTCTGGACTGGTTTTGGCAGGAAAACGGGAGGAAAAGTCCCGGCGGGAGCCGCCCAGAAGGGGGTGCCTCTTCCATGTCTTCACCTGTCCGCCGTTCATCGTCGCCTTCGGAGAATCGCTAACCCGCCCAAGGCGAGGACGGCGATCGAAGCTGGCTCGGGGACTTGTGAAACACGGAAACCGACGGCAATTCGCTTGTCCGACGGTAAGTAGCCGATGCTAAACCGGTCCGCCGCGTGCAGGTAGTCGCCACCGGCGTTCCACGACCCGCCCCGCAGGCCACGAACGGAGTTGTACAGGCTCGCCTCGTTCCACTCGTAGACGTTTCCGCCCTGATCGAACGTGCCGTAGGGGCTATCGCTGTTCTGGAACTCGCCTGCGAGCGTGGTGTACTTGCCTGAGTCAATCGGATAGGCATAAGGGGCCGTATAATAGTTGGCATTGTTGCCGGAGGTATCGGTCATATCCTGCCCCGGGGCCGTATTGCTTCGCGTAGGGTAGTCCCAGTATCCTGCGCCGCCAGGCTTACCGGGATCGTAGTATGCGGCCTTATACCACTCATCCTCGCTAGTGATTGCCCACTTCCAGTTGCCCTTCCGCGTTACGGCCAACAGGGCCGCGTTGCTCGTCGCGCCGTCGAGGTAGTATGCGCCGTCCTCGGTGGTCGAGAGATTCTGCGGGCCGCTGGGCTGGCCGTTGTGCAGCCAGTTGGCGAACCGCGCCGCGTCGCCCCACGAAACGCAGTTCACAGGCCGGTTGGCCCATTCGGAGGCTACGCTGTAGGTGTAGCTGCCTAATGCTCCGGTCCGTTCGATGTTGCAGCAGGAGAAGGAGTACGCTTGGTCCAGGCTCGTGTCATACAGGGCGTACGTGTCCGTCTTGGCCACGGCGTTGAGGAACGCTGTATACTGTCCAGCCGTCACCTCGAACTTGCCGATCTTGTACGTGTAGTTTACCGTGCCGTATCCGGTAGTCCCGTCGTCCATGACTCGCGTATCTGCCACGTTGCCCGGATCCCCCACGGTCACGAACTCCAGACTCGTCAGCCCACCGCCCATGCTGAACACGTTGGCATCGGCCGGTAACGACATTGCCTCAACAAACGCCACAAGAACTACAACCCAGTTCTTCCACATCTCAGGCTCCTTTTTCCCAGCCAGGATTTGCCCGGCAAGGTCAGCCGAACGAAACGTCAACTGCCCCATGAGAACTTGGTCACTGCGGGCTGAGGTAGGTCAGAAGGAGCGAGATCTCGCCATACCCTCTCGCAGATTCGACAGGCTCAGTCGGTTTGCCGACTTGCTCCGCCGCTCTCAAAGCGGAACGGAACACTGGAATCATACCACCTCCCCTACGGCAATGTGAAAGAATCGCAATCTTCTCTGCTTGCCGGACATACCCTGATGGTTCTCTGCCCACATGCCTCTGCCAGTATCTCTGCTTTGGTGGATTTGCTCTTCTTTTGCCGCGTTTTTTGAAGTGTCAGCCGCCCAGGAAGCCCCTGCCTCTGCCCATTGCGGGCAAGGGAACAAGGAGGAAGGCGATCCGCCGATGTTTCGATCCGCTAGTCGCGTCAGTCACCTGTCGGCTCCGAAACAACGTCCGAACCAATCCTTCGCTGAACCTTCTGCCAAGAGACTGTGATCAGGAAGGTCTCGTCCATGTTCCGGACTATGGGCATACACACGCTCTCGCCATCGCAGGTAACACGGCTGCACGGGGTTATAGATGCAGGAGTGGCTCCGTCAGACCTGCGGAGAACGGACGCAGCCGCACATGACCTTGCAAGAGCGCCCTGTCGAGCGCATGCGAGAGCGCGTCGTCGCCCCCTTTACTCATAACATGTACTCCTACTGCAGAGCGCACGCTGACATACTATGAAGAATTATGCAATTATGGTGGTTTTCCCATTGACATCGCGTGGCCACCGACGTACTATTCACTTGGTGCTGGTATTACCGGACACGCCCTAGTGGGCACAGCGGGCCCAATAAGCCCAGAAAGAAGGTCTCACGATGACCACCGAACTGAAACACTCCATCGAAGCGTTGCGGGCTATTTCTCCCAAACTAAACAAGGCCACCGATCAGGCGGCGGCTCTTGTTCAAGCCGTCGAGAAGTTCTTGACCGAGGAATGCAGCATCGGAGTCTCTGCGTGGGTTGATGTTTGCTGGAGGGATGAAACTGACGACCCGACGGTTACTGAAGACGACCGCTGGGGACGACAGATCTGGATGGGCTATGATCGATGCGGTGGTCGATTCAGGATTGTCGTCCGTTCTGCACTGATTCATCCAGACGGTCAATGCCTGGATGGAGAGGATGATGAGGACAAGACGGTCCCCTGGTTCGAGGCTCCTCGTGACCTGAAGCTGGAGACGTTTGCCAAACTGCCGGTTCTTCTTGGGGCGATAGCTGAGCAGGCTGCCAAGGCTGTCGCAGCCGCCGAGCAGTCGTCTGAAGCGGTTGCCCAAGTCATCGAGGCACTGGGCGTAAAGCGGAAGTAGCATCTCCAATAAGCCATCTGGGGCGGGTCCCGGGTGAAGCCATGCAGGGATACTGGGACCTCGCCCCGCAGTCGGTAATTGGCGTGAGCTACCTTTCGCTACGACAGAATCCTTGTTCAAGGAGCCTTGAAATGCTCACAGCAACACAATCACGACATGCAACGGAGCAACAGAAACGCCGGGGGCTTCGCCGAGAGATCCTGGATTTCATCCTGGACTATGGCTGCCCCTTCGATGGATCAGGGGCGGTCTGGTACGCTGTGCGAGATGCAGCATTGCCGAGCTACCTCAAAGCTTCAAAGATCGTAGAGGAAGCCAAGCGATGGATTGTTCTTCTCAGCAGAGACGAGACCACCATCATCACCATGTACGCCCGGAGGGACGCGGCGAAACACATTCGCCGTAAACGCAGGCCGTCCTTTCATGCAGCGTTCTCGGAACGGAATGGAGACTGGCGATGACTCTGTCTAGACAGCACGAGGTCATGTGCCCGACAGTGACGAGAAGGGCAGGATCCTTGAGGTTGACGCACGGTATGTCCTTTCACAAAAGTGGCCCGGACAATAGGCGAACAAGGCGGTGACAAAATGCAAACCTGGAAACACAAGAGTTGCCGAATCAAACCAATCCGACGCATACAGGGACAGTGTTACGTTCAACCGAAGCAGAAGACAGTCGTTCGCAAAGTGGTCCGAGAGGCCATCAACCGCTTGGGCTGGCGCAACCTGAATGAAATCGAGGATTCCAATGGCGGCTACATGTTCTACTACGAGGCAGTTGGAGTGGACGACAGAGAGGCGGCACATCGATCTCTGGGAGACTCTATCCATGCGATAGTCAAGGACATCGTGGGAACAGTTCGGAAGGAATAGGTGGCGATGGCTAGGTTCTAGCCGGAAGAAAGGCAAAGGGCGGTAATCATGGTTTCGGGTTTTGCTTGCGGGCTTGAGCGCCTTCAGCGGCATACCGCCAAGAGCGTTCTTCGAAAGTCTCTTGCGGCCCGGGAGGTTCGTCTTCGCATTCGGGGTACTGCACCTGTTCTTGCGAAGCTGATCTTTCTCGCTTAGCATTGGCAACAATGTTGTTACGAAGCTCTGCCCCCTCCTTTTGCCACTTGTCAAATTCTTCTTTGCTCATACGCATGTAAGCAAAGGGGCGGTTTCGCTTCGGATCGAAGATGGAGATGATTAGCGCGATAACTGGCACGAGTACGATGCCCAAGACGATCCCTATGACACCGTACATGTTCTTCTCCTTGAAAGGGTCATCCAGTATTATATACGCTGCGGGCGTACCCAATCCATGCCCCCCATCGGGATGTGGATACCCTATTTCCTGTTCTCCAAGCGAGTGAAACCCACCTTCGTTATGCCCTGGGGCGATACGGGCACAATCTGAGTTGGTAAACCACGGTTCGCCCGGGCAGCTGGTCTGCTATACTGGTTCGGCTGGAGGAGCGAGTTCAGCGGCAAGGCGACAACCGTCTTGAGCGAGGATGCTGGGCTTTTCCTTCCAGCCATCTTTCTCGGCGGAAATTTTCCTCGCTCCCCTGCCCAGAAATCTCGCAGATTTCGTCTTTTCTGGGTCGATGCCGACGGGAAACTTGCTTGAACTGGCCGGAAAATGGGCAGGAAAACTCTCTTGCGGTTGGGTGGGTGAAGAGTGTCAAAAAGGGAAGCCCCTGTAAGCTGTTGTTTCGCAGGGGCTTTTGTGCTGCGTTTGCTAAGCGGGCGATCGGATTCCGCTGCGGGGGCGCCCTGCGGGCGGCGAACCGCCGTTGCATCCGGCCTTGGGCCGTCTGCCGTCGGTTCGAATACATTCACCAGTTGTGCAGAAGGGCCAGCCCTTTCGGACCGGCCCTTCGGCACAAGCGGGCGATCGGATTCGAACCGACGACGTCCAGCTTGGGAAAAGGAAGCCAGCGCAGTCTAAAGCGTTGTTTAGTAGATAGTTATGGTTGCCGGTTTCCGGCGGGGACCAACTTGGTGCCCTGGGGTTATCTGTGGCGTAAGGGTTTATATGAACGGATCTTAGCGACTTTGCCACACATCCGGCCCTCATATCGCGTAAACGTTTATCTTATGCTTCTGCCACCCGTAAACGTTTTTCCTGCGATATAACCGTTTTTCCGTCTGGAACGGGTTCTTGAGCCTCGCCCCGGTTTGAGTAAACGTTTTTCTTGCCATATGCCGAAATATAAACGATAATCCTGGACCGTAACCGTTTTTCAGGAGCCACACATGACTGAAAGTGATTTGTAAACGGCGGAGTAAAACCGTGGCGCTGGGCGGGCGAAAACCGTAGCGCCCATGCCTATGTGTACCCCGGACCACCCGGGGCGTCAATGTTCAGTTCTCCTTCTTCTCCATTCGCTTACGCTTCATCTGTCGCTGGC
>JAPLNA010000080.1 GCA_026693065.1 Planctomycetota bacterium | reverse complement strand
GGTCCTTATCGAGAACACCGGCGCCCCAACCGATATCGTGCGGTTCGACAACGATACGGTCGGCGGCTTGGCCTACTTCTTCTCGGATCTCCCCGAGGTGGGCGAGCTGCCCGTTCCGTTCGCCGATACCGGCATTCCTCCCTTCACTCCACTTCCTTCCGTCGTTGTGCCCGAGCTGGGCACGGAAGGAAACAATGGCGCCACCTACTTTGCCGCCAACGGCTCTCCCGGGTGCGCCCTCATAGGCGGAGCGATCCAGCCGGTGACCTACGGCATCTTGAGCGACAGCACTGTCCCCGAGCCGGCCACGATGTCCCTGCTGGCCCTGGGCGGTCTGGCGGTCCTGAAACGCGGGCTCTCACGGCGGCGTTCCTGACCGACGCCAATGGTTCCAGGCGCTCCGGATCGCAGTCGCTCTGGAGCGCCTGGGAAAGTGATTTGAAACTGGTCTGTTCACGAAAAGAATAAGGAGCTTACCCATGAAACGCACACTGGTCCTCTGCCTGGCTCTCTTGGCCCTACTGGGCGCCGCCTCGCCGTCCTACGCCCTCCTGGGCGGCTTTGAAAACGCCGACGGCTACGTCTTCGCCTACAGTTCGTACTTCTCCAACTGGGTCGACGTCGCCTACTACAACGCCGGACAATGGGGCGCCAATGCCGGCGGCGCGCCTCTCCCGGTCGAAGTCAACTTCAACACCGGCCTGTGGAAGCTCACCAGTTCCCCCGGCAGCTTTTTCGACTCCACCGCCACGCGCCTGACCTGGGCCGGCAGCACCGCCCCGTACCCTCCCACCACCGCCGCCCTCCAGGCCGCCACCATCCCGGCCTACTTTATCGGCAATCACTTCGGCGGGCGCCTCGGCACGACGGCCCTGGCACTGCGCAACGCCACCGTGTACGGCCCGATCACCTACGACTACAGGCTCGACACCTACGATTTCGGCGGCCCGGCCCCGGCGTCGGTCACCTCCGGCACCGTCAGGACCGGCTTCTACTTTCAGCCCAACCCCGGTGACACCATCGTCAACCCCAACGGCCAATCCCCCGAGAAGTTCATCATGTCCTTCACCGACGGTACCGGTTCCGTCGGCCTCCAGTGGGGCTACGCCCGCGACAACTCCGTCCAGTGGCGCCCGGGCAACTCCGGCCCATGGACCAACAGCGGCATCATCTCCGACGATACCAACTACGACGGCGTTACCGTTGATCTCAACCTGACCACCCAGACCTTCAAGATCGACTACTTCGACATCTCGACCGCCACCACCACGACCATCGCTCCGGCGGGCACGGCCCTGGGCAACTCCATGAGCGACCTCACTCATCTGGGCTGGTCCCTCACCGACAACCTCTACAGCGGCGTCGGCGGCAAGAACTTCTTCGACGACTTTTCCTTCAGAGTCGTTCCCGAGCCGGCCACGCTGTCCTTGGTGGTCATCGGCGGGCTGGCCGCGTTGCGGAAGCGTCGCATCCACCGGTAGTCTGACAACAACGTGATGCGGAAGAAGTCGAACCGTTCTGATGGATTTCGGCCAAAACAATCTAACAACAGAGGAGTCTTGAAATGAAGTTTTTGAAAAGCGGGCTACTGGCGGCCGTGGGGCTGGCGATGGGAACCATGTTACCCGCGACCACGCTTCGGGCGGGGGAAATCACGGGATTCAGTTGGTACTCAGGCGTGGCGTCGGTGGCCAGTACGACCATCTATCCTCCTTCGGCCCCCAACAACGACGATGTGGCCGGCGCCTCGCCGAACGGAGTCTTCATCACTCAGAAAGACTACGTGGCCATTGGTCCTGTCGATCTGACGTTCAGGACCACGGATACCGGCGGAGTAACGGAGTATATATTTGACGAAGGTGTATACAACAACACCGGCCTGAGTTGGTCGAGCTACCATCTGGAGCTGGGGTTCGGCCACGGGGTGTTCTTCACTCCGTCCCCGAGCGGCGACGGACTCGATTTTGACGCCCCCGACTATAACTCGATACTCTCCTTCTACCCGTCTCCCGGCTTCTTCCCGTCGGTAACGGCCACCGAGGACGACATCTACGCCGCCGGCGGAGTTATGCCCACCCTGAGTTTCGCGGCCTACTTCCGGTTCACCGTCGATGTACCAGACGGCATCACGGAGTTCACCATCCGACAGTCGCCGGTTGCCGTCCCCGAACCGGCCACGCTGTCCCTGCTGATCGTCGGCGGGCTGGCGGCCCTACTAAAGCGAAGGAAATAGCCGAGTGATACCAATTCCTTGTGAGCCCAAGGCGAAGGAGACAAACCATGCGAACGAATGCGATAATCCTGGCGGTGCTGCTGTTGCCGCTGTGCCCTGCCGGGGCGTCCATCTTCACACTCACCGACGCCAACTCCTCCTCCTTGGTCGATACCGGCCCAGCAGGCATGACCAACTGGACCGTCGACGGGGTCAATCAACTGAACCGACAGGCGTTCTGGTTCCGCGTCGGGGCCGCGGGCGGCGAGACCAACATCGGCTCGCTGCCCCTTGTCTCTGCTAGCCAGCCCATCCCAAAGTACCTTAGCACCTTGTATCAGGGGGGTTCCTTCACTGTCGAAGTGATGCTCTTGCTGACAGGCGGTACCCAGGGCAGCGGGACCAGCGATGTCGCCGAGTCTATCAGAATCACCAACACCAGTACCACGTCGCTGGACTTCCACTTCTTCCAGTACTGCAACCTGCATCTGAACGGCCAGGCCGTCAATACCTCTGTGGAGATCCCGGGCAGTAACACCGCCACTCAGACCCAGGGCCCGGCGACCGTTTCGGAAACAGCCGACGTTCCCATCCCCAGCCGGCACGAAGTCGGCCTTTACCCAAACACCCTGAACTCGCTGATGGACGGCTCCCCGACGACGCTGAGCAACTCAGGCGGGCCAATTGGCCCCGGCGATCTGACGTGGGCGTTTCAGTGGGACAGGACCATCGCCCCGGGTGGCAGCTTCCTCATCAGCAAGGACAAGCACGTGGTCCCCGAACCGGCCACAATGTCACTTCTGGTCATCGGCGGGCTGAGATTTCTCTGTCGCAGACGGAAATAGCCACCAGAATATCCATCTCGTCCGAATCGGACGACTCTCCCAACCGGCCGCCCGTTTCACCATGCTGCGGTCTACGTGCTGCCCTTGGCCAATGCCAGACGCCGCGCCCCGTGTGCGCGGAGGAATCCGCCCGATGGGCGGAGGTATCGGTCGCGAGGACCAAGGCCTCCGCCACGAGGCGGAGGAGATCAGGTGCAAGCAAAAGAGGACGACAGTGGACGGCTACGGCCGTCAGGAAGAGCCCAAAAGGGGCTCGAAAACGCCCGAATGGGCGTTCTGGGATAGCCCAAGACCCTTCATATATTATATCCGGAAAAGGCCTGAAATTAAGGAGTTGCGGGCCTCCAAGGGGGGATTCGGGCCCCAAAAAGGCCTGTTGAAGTCAACCTGAGGCTGGTAATCTATGGCGAAGATAGGCCCACACAGGAGAGAACTGATGGCACGGCAAAGCAAATTGGCGCACCTGACCACGGAGCAGCTGAAGGCGGAACTGGCGCGAAGGCAAAGGGCCCTGCCCAAGCTGCTGAAGAAGCGGGCCAGGCTGGAAAAGCTGATCGAGGCCATCGACATGCAGATCGCCGACGCGTCGGGTGAGGCAGTTGCTGCCGGAACCCGCGTCAAGAAGGCGCGGGGGCTCCGTGCCAACCGTAAGGCCAGCAGTACACCTCCGCGAGAAGGC
>JAPLNA010000079.1:1196-10731 GCA_026693065.1 Planctomycetota bacterium | reverse complement strand
ATGCGGCCGTTATTGCGATGCTGCTGTCCAAGGGCGCCGACCAATCCCTGAAGGATGCCGGCGGCAAGACAGCGGCCGAAGTCGCCAAGGAATCCGCAAAAGACCCCGCCATTCAGAAACTCTTTGAGTAGAAGCCATAGAATGGCACGCACTGCACGCGCCGAGGGGATCGTCTGGCGACGCCCCTTTCCACAAGCGGCGTTTTCTGTGAAACTGGGTGAATGACTACCAGGCCCTGCCGGCGACCCCCTTCCCGCCCCTGGGCGACCGCAATGCGTTGGAAATCGTTTGAGTTCGTACCGAGGAGTTGTTCATGGCCGGTATGACCAGCAAGGAACGGATCCCGCCTTATCTGAAGAAAACAGCGTGACTCCTCCGTGCTTTGCTGATGCCACCGACGTCGGCATTGCCCCGCCTGTCGCTGCGGTCTTACTCCGCCGTTCAGACCGGCGTCCCCCCTCCAACGCCCACGAAATTGCCGGCGGGGTCAGGAAGGCGCCTGATTAACCCTGAGA
The DNA here is from genome assembly GCA_026693065.1 of Planctomycetota bacterium. GTDB lineage: Bacteria > Planctomycetota > Phycisphaerae > SM23-33 > SM23-33 > JAPLNA01. The sequence continues at coordinate 10,216 of JAPLNA010000079.1, read as the reverse complement.
GCGCATTCGTGACGGTAAGGGCACCCAAGGCGGGTTAGGGGGCGATCGTCGATCCTGGGGGCGCCTAGCGCGCCTCCTGGGCGCGTCTGGCAGAGCCGTGAGCCCGCCCGGCGACAATCGCCTTGAGGAACGCCGGGAGCAGCCGTAGAATGGCCACGCAGTGTCATCGTATCACCTCCGCACACGCCCCGGGCCCAGCGGCCGGGGCGGCCAAGCCGGCTTTCGTCACGCGGAATGAATGTCGGTCTGCAGGGCGTTTTCCATTGAAACAGGGCGATCTCGTGGGTATAGGTCCTGATATGTTCAATTCAATTGGCCTGTCTTGCAGGGGGGCAGGCCAGTTCGCAAAGGCAGGCGGTCATGGGATTGGCCAAGGAGAATACCGATGGATGAGAGAGAATTGCTGGTGGTTTGTTTGCTGGTATCCGGGTTGACGTTGGCTGGCATGGCTGTTCTCGCCATCGTCATCATCCGCCGACTTGCCCATCTTGACCAAGGCAAGTCCGAAGCCGGTCTGGCCCAGATAGCCGAGAACCAACATCGACTGGTTCGCGCCATTCACCCCCTCGTCGCATCTACCCGCCCACTGGACAGTGTGGTCACGCGGTTGAGCTTTGCCGAGTCGTTCGATCCTGACCAGTTCGCTACTGCCAGCCGGGAATCCGCCCTTGACTGTCTGAATATCGCGCTCAAGTCAGAGTTTGGCGATGGCGTTACACTGACAGTCAACAGCGTACAACTTCTTCGGTCCAGGGTGGCGATGACCTTTGAGGCGTCAAAGGAAGGGCAGGCCATGATTGCCGAGGGGACGGCCGTGTTTGCCCGTGACGCATCGGGGCGGACCTTGCCGGTTCTGAAGGATGTCCAGAACGGCAAATACCTCGAATGGTTGAAAGGTGCCCCCGGTGCCAAGGTGCTGTCGCGGTTGGGCGCGATGTCGGCCGCAGTGGTTGGCGCGGCACACATCGTGGCTGGAGCCGACATCGCAAAGCGACTCAAGCAGATCGACTCGAAGCTGAACCTGCTTCTGGCCTATCGCCGAATCGATCAAGGGGCGGCACTGGAGCGCATCTACACCTCGGCGAAGGAACTCGGAAATGGCCGAATGAACCGGGACAAATGCTGGGAACTCTGGCGCCTGCGGGGAGAGCTCAGGGAACTTCGCTGTAGCTGGCGCCGGGAATTTCAGCACCACCTGGGCCTGATCGAAGACCCAGAAGAGGCGGGGTGGTGGCGGCGGACATTCTCCTGGCAAAAGACCAGCGACAAGCGCGTCCAAGGCCAAATCACCGAGGGGCAGCTCCAATTGGGGTTGATCGAATACTCCATGCGCCTCGATCAAACCCTTGCCGTCGGAAGCGGCACTGTAACTGAGTTCGAGGGCACGCTTGCCGGGGAGTTGTTCGAGCTTGAGGAAGTAGTGAGCCTGCTTCAGGCAAAGGCCGGATTCATCAGTGGGAAATACCCGGAACTGTCAGTGGAACCAACGGTGAAGGCGATGACCGACTTGGTCGAGCAGTATAAGAGGCTGCTGCCTGACTCGCCTCATCCGTCAGGCGACCAGGCGTCTCTTCCGGGAGAGGAATCTGGCAGCAACGAAATCCCACCTCTTCCGAATTGACCGGCACAAGCCCGCTTTCAGAAAGGCCCTCAGGGAGCGTCGGTGTCTCGTTGTGGCCGACGGGTTTTACGAGTGGGACCAGAAGGGCCCCGTTAGACAGCCCTAGCCGAAGCGTTGGACGGCCGGACCTCGCTGCCACCGGCTCCATGACCTTTCTCCGTCGTGGCGATGGTCCCTGGCCGCGCAGCCTATTCCGGTGTTGTAAGAGAAACGCGGCGGATCAGCAGGGGTAGAGCAGAGAGTATTCGGAGAGGCATGTGGTGATCTGGGGGGGCAGGCGCGTACAATATTCATGCTAGGCACGTCGCACGGGAAACTGCCTTGGACTTTGTTCCAGGCGTTCATCCGGCACTCTCTCGCCTGACGCTCCTGACTCCCTGGGCAGGGATCAAGGCCTCTTTCAGACGGATCCGGGAAAGCCGTAGCACGGATCCAATGGCCCCTTTGGCAGGAGCATCCTCCCATGGGCAAGAAACTGCATGTCGGTATGGGCGCGTTCGTCGGGAGGACTTCCCATCGTCCAACCCCACAATAGAAGCGGCGGCCCTCCTTCCCGAGCCGCCGCTGTGCTGGGCCATAGATCGAACGACCCAGACAGGCATCCACGACGTGACGACCTTGGTGAAGTTCTTCTGGAAACACAATGGCGGCTTGATGGCCTGAGATTGCCCCGGACGGAGACCGTCCCCGGAGAGGCTCAAGCCCGATGCTCAGGCAAGAACACTCTGTCAAGCTGGGTTTCCAGAGTCTCAAGAACAATCGACAATTCGCATTTTCTTGGGTTCTTTCCACGACAATGCTTCACGTCATACCACAGGGCCGCATTGCTCCCTATGACCATCATCTCCGCAAACTCCCACTCGCTTCCGCTGCAAAAGAACACTGCCCGTTCGGTTATAGTCCCTTCGGGTGTTTGGGCGGTCACAGCATACGCTGCTGGGGCCTTCCTCCCACACACACAAGATTTCATGGCAAGAACAGTGCGGCTAACCACTTCCGCAGCCGTTTCGTGCGGTTCTAGCCACCCTACAAACGTTCGCTCTTGTCGCAAAACACAGCACTCCTTCTTGGAAACCTATCCAGTGCGAGGCGGCACAAACGCTCACTTACCCAGCGAGGCATCCCCATCTATTCCATTCATATCCATTCCAGTGAGATTTGTCAAGCGGAACCCCGAACCCCATTCACAATTTACAATATCTTTAACTCTACTGTGTCGTTTGTTTCAGGTCTTCTGCCTAGCGACACTTACGGTCTTCGCCATGGAAGCCAAGGCCCGACATGAGGCCCCCGGAACTACGGCTTCGTCACGAAACCCACGGATACCTCTGTCCGCCCCGGTATAATGCTGACGGTTGGAGATCAGGTTCAGCAGCAAGGCGATATCGTCTTGAGCGAGGATGCTGGGCTTGTTCTTCCAGCCGTTTTTTTTGCCCACCAAATCGAACAGCCGCCCCATCTGCTTGGATTCCTGGCTGTCCTACGTAAGAGACGCCCCGCGCATATCCACAAGGGAACCAGATCAAGGGAATCCGCCGCCCACCTCCAAGCTACAATCGCTGGAGGAGAATCGGGAATCGCCTTGTCGAAGCTCCCCAACGAGGTACAATCGTGGGACTTGCTGACGGCCGTCGTCAGCAGGAAGTCATATGGCCAATGTCGGCGAAGGCAGGTTGGCCGGCCTTGGCGAGTCCGACGGGCCCACTCACGCAACGCTGATGCAGCTGGCCCGCCAGCAGAACCAGGCCTGATCCGTATCGGGCCGGTCCTCGGCGCCGCGGCGGCCAGGACAACCGCGAACCGGCAGATTCGCGGATGGCTCCGCTGAGGGAACCGGACAAGGTCCAATTCATGAATGACAGCGCGAAACCAACGGAGATTGAACTGAAGCTTCTGGTCTCCGGAACGGAGGCCCAGGAAACCATTGTCGCCTATACGAGCTGGGCCGGCGGCCGGCGGATAGACCAACGAGCATCGTCGAGATCGCCGCGGCCCAGGCCATCCCCCCGCGGTTCCTCGAGCTGATTCTCAACGACCTCCGCCAGGGCAAGCTGGTCAACTCGCAGCGGGGCGAGCAGGGGGGCTACACGCTGGCCCGCGAGCCATCGGAGATCACCGTCGGCGACGTTGTCCGCCTTATGGAAGGTCCGATCGAGGTGGTCAAGTGCATCTCTGGCGGCGACGACTGCCCCTTCCGCAACAAGTGCGCCTTCCTGGAAACGTGGACCCAGGCCGGGCAGGCCATGCAGAACGTATTCGACTCCACCACGCTCCAGGACCTCCTCGACCGCCAGCCCCACGTCAGCGTGGAATTGCCCAGCTACTGCATCTGAACGAGGATTCCACAGCATTGGCTACCGGCTACTGCCCGCGGTGTCGGCTTTCTGCAGCCCCTGTTTCATCACGTGGCCTTCCGCCTTGTCAAAGTCGCGTGCCGTTTCTGCCGATGTCTGGTCCGGTGCGGGCCGATGGTCTGCCTGCCGAAGTCGCTCGAATGCATCGGGCCTGAGATTCCGGAGAATCACTGGCCGCGGGATTGTCCAGAGGTACAGCATCACCGCTGAGGCATGTCTTGCGGATCCGGCAACCAGGTCCACGTTTAGGGAAGGCCAAGCCATGAGCATTCGGTGTGAGCGGTGTGGTGGGACGTTACAGGTGCGCGGCTACGAGCAGGAACTGGGCGATCCCAAGAGCCGGGAGTGGACGCTGGCGTGTCCGGTGTGCGGGCTGGTTCACCGGTACGACAGCAAGTGGGCACGAATCCGCCCGGCCTTGAAGGTCGCCGGCGCTGATGTGGGCTCGGCCTGCGATGCGGACTTGGCGCCCTGCGGGACGTTGGGCCGGTGAGCCAACTCACTTGCCGGCGCCTCGCTTCTCCACCTTCTGCTTCATCACGCGTCCGGCCTTGAACTTGACCCTGCGTTTGGCCGGCACCTGGACGCGTTCGAGCGTCTTGGGGTTCTGGGCCTGCCGGGCGCCAAACCAAGCCCGTCACGCCACGCCGCCGCCGCCGATTCTAGTCCAACCGCCACCGCTCCACAACGCATGCCCGGGAAAAGCTTGCCGACGTCGGGAGACGCGGTAGAATCATCGCGAAGGCCCGCGAAGGCCGTGGGCACAGACACATCTGGGAAAGCGCGGCCATTACGCCGACCGCGGCGTTCGGTGACGGCTGCCGTTCCGCGACGGGCGAGACGGGGCCGCCTGATGATGGAGAACCCACGTTGACGTTTCGCTCCGTGTTGATCGGGTTGCTGGCCGGGGCCGCCATTTGCGCGACCACCTACTTCAACAACCTCGTCATCAAGCAGAGCTCTCTGGTCGGAAGCTATATCGCCTTCGCCGTCTTCGGCGGACTGATTCTCTTCGTCCTGCTGGTCAACCCGCTGCTGGGGAGGATTCGCCGAACGTTCGCCCTGTCCGGCGGCGAGTTGGCCGTGGTGATCGCGATCTCTCTGGCCGCCTGCTACGTCCCGGGACGCGGTCTCATGCACTACTTATGCCCCGCCCTGATGACGCCCCACGCCATCAACCAGCAGAGGTTCGACTGGCAGCGGCAAGGGGTTCTTGCCCTCGCCCCGGAGCAGATGCTCGCCGACCCCAGCGCCAATCCCGAAGCCGCCCTCGCCCGCTTCTACCAGGGCCGCGGCGGGGACGAACACGTCAGCCTGCGTGAGATCCCCTGGTACGCCTGGCGAAGAACTCTATGGTTCTGGCTGCCCCTGCTGCTGTCCATGAGCGTCGCGGTGATCGGGTTATCCCTCGTCGTCCACCACCAGTGGTCCAACCACGAGAGGCTGCGATACCCCATCGCCCTGTTCGCCGACGCCCTTTTGCCCGACCCGCAGGGCCGGCGCGCGGGCGTCTTCCGGAGCGGCTTCTTCTGGACGGGAACCGCCGTCGTTCTGGGCATCCACGCCGTCAACTACGCCCACACGTGGTGGCCCCGGTTCATCGAGATCCCACGCCGGTTCGACCTCTGGTCCCTCAAGCAGATCTTCCCCACCTTCGCCGCCGGCGGCGCCGGAGGCCTCCTGGACCCGAATATCTACTTCATGTGCGTCGGGTTCGCCTTCTTCCTTGCCACGGACATGTCCCTCTCACTCGGGATCGCACCCTACCTCTACACCTGGTTCGCGGGCATTTGCCTCGTTCACGGCTGCAACTTCGGCGGCGGAATGCTCCAGCCCAACATCGAGCGATTCCTCCTGGCCGGATCGTGGACCGGCATGTTCCTCGTCCTGCTCTACACCGGGCGACGCTACTTCTGGAACACCTTGAAGAAAGCCCTGGGCCTGCCCGGGGCCGACCACGTCAAACGATACAGCGTCTGGGGCGCCCGCGTCGCCGCCGTCGCGCTGTCGGCCTTCGTGATCCAACTGATCGTGCTGGGACTGGACTGGCCCCTCGCACTGCTCTACACCCTCGGCGTGCTGGTCCTCTACGTCACCGTCGCCCGGGTCGTCGCCGAGGCCGGCGTGTATTACGTCCACCCCTCCTATTTCCCCTGCGCCACCATCATCGGCTTCCTCGGCATCGAGGCCGTCGGGCCCAAGGGCGCGCTGATCATGGCCATCCTCACGTCCGTGCTCGTGATCGACCCGCGAGAACTGCTCATGCCCTTCATCGTCCAGGGACTGAAGATCGCCGAACTCAAATGCGTGCCCGTCGGACGCGTCGGTGCCATGGCCCTGCCGATGATCCTGCTGGGCCTGGCCATCGCCATCCCCGTCACCCTCTACTGGTCCTACGACCGAGGCGTCAACGCCGCCTCCGACGGCTGGGCGATGGCCGTCTTCTACGGCGCCCCGTTCAACGCCGTCGCCGGCGCCAAGGAGGACTTCGAGGCCGCCAAATGATACCCACTCCGGGACGACCACGCCGGCTGGGGAAAGATCGCCGCCATCCGCCCCATGAGGGCACACGGCGCCGCCTTCCTGTCGACCCTCGCCCTCGTACTCCTCTTCACCGCCGCGAGAATCCGTTTCACCTGGTGGCCCCTACACCCCGTCCTGTTCCTGGCCCTGCGGACGTTCCCGTCAACAATACTGGCCTTCTCGTTCCTGCTCGGCTGCGGCATCAGGACCGCCGTCATCCATGCCGGCGGCGGGCGTCTCTACGAGCGGGTCAAACCCCTCATGATCGGCCTGATCGCCGGCGACCTCCTCGGTGCGTTCCTCCCCACACTGATCGGAGCCGTCTACCACTTCGCCACAGGACGCCTCCCAAACGCCTTCATGGTCCTTGACTGACCCGTCCCCAACCCGTACGCGCTGCACTCAGACGCACGCCGCGGCTTACGCATTTTCCACCGCCCTCCTTAATCGGGACTATTCGGAAGATGAGCCAGCACGATAAATCCGCTGGGCCGGGGCGTCAATAGGCGCCGACTGGTTGAGATTCAAGCGTGCTGGCGAGAGGGATACTGCGAGCCTATCGTCAGCGGCGGCAAGATCGTCGGCAGGCAATTGAGGGCGTCGTTGTCGGCCTTGAGTTGGCGGACCTCGTCGGTGGTGGCATCGCGGTGGGTATCCTTGGTCAGGCCGTTCTTGCCGGCCTCCAGGAAGTCCTTGGACCAGCGATAGTAGACCGTCGGGGCGATGCCTTCGCGGCGGGCCAGTTCGCTGACAGGAATCTCCCCGCGGAGGCCCTCCAAGACGATGCGGATCTTCTCCTCGGCGGAGAACTTCCTTCGGGTGGCTTTGCGGATCTCGCTAACAATGTTCTTTGCCATGATCGGCTCCTTGTACATGCCCGGAGGCCAGGCATCCAGAGCCGAATCCGGCGGCCGTCGGCTTCGTTCGCTGCGCTCACTACGCCGACAGCCGCCTGTGACTTAGCGGTCGTCCCATCTCATTCCCAGTGTCGCTGACGTTGAACACGAGGGGGTGTTGGTCACCGCACACCATCATGACGGCTACAGCACGTGTGAACTCCGCCCCGGCATGCTTATCCTGGGCAGGGTTTGTGATGAGATACCACCAATCAGGACGTGCCAGGATCTCAGTGCAGTGATCACGATGCCGCATTGTCAATTCATTGTGAAGGACCCGGATGGCAAAGAACGGAAGGTCAGCTGGGAGAACGGCACCAAGTAGTCCTTCGGGATCAGCCTCTACAAAATCAGCGAACTGATGGGCAATGGCCCGTGACTCGTGTGTGACTCCGTTGTGACTCACGTGACTGACCTGTGACTCGCCACGTCGCCAAGAAGCGATAATGCTGATAAGTCAAGCTGACCGCCTTGCCCCTTGACCACGAAGGGAGAAGCTGTATAGTGAGTTCCATCAAGTCGGCAGCGGTCTTCAGCACGGTATATCTGGGAGAAAGCCTATGAGCGATGATCCAAAGTCAACCGACCCAAGTCAGGCGTCTGACCCCGTCATCGATCCATCCAAGAAGCCACGATTCGTGGAGGGAACCACGCTGGCAACTGTCATTGGGACCGTCCTTCTCGCCGTGTTGGCCACCTTTGCCGTTGGGGGACCAAACACAAAGGCCATGGGCTTTGGCGGGTTCGTCGCAGAAATCTTCCTGTGGTTTGTCGGCGTGTTGGCCGCCGGCCTGCCCGGGATCGGGCTGGGGTACATTCTGGGCGACAAGCGTCGAGCCCGGTGGATTCGCATCGCCTACGTCGTTGTCATCGGCGTGGCGTACATGGCCTTGTGCCGTGTGGACGTGCACCGCAGTGGCGACGACAGCGACCTCGCATATCCCTTGCTGAAGTCCGAGGGGGGTTTCAGCGTTGCGGTGTTACTGGCCTACGCATACGTCACTGTTGCCGCGGGTCAGATTCTACAGCGTTGGGTACGGAGAGACAGGTCATGACGGAATCCCCTTCGACGACGCCAATTGCCGCGGCAGGGAGCCCGACGGGCTCGGATGTCCAGCTTACGATCCTCTTTCATGGAATCTTCATCTACAACATGAAGGTGAGGGTTCTGTTAGACGAGCAGGACTTGGGGACCGGCCGCCTGCGGACCGGAGTTTGCCTCAAGACCCGCGTGACCCCGGGTATGCACTTCCTGGAGGTGCAGCATCTGGGCAAGAGTAAGCGGTACGCGCTGCCACTCCCGACCGAGGGCTCCTACACGGTGGTCCTCCGCTACAGTCGCTGGGTCGGCAACTTCGCGGAGACGGTCGAGGTCATTATGCCTGGGGGCAAGCTACACGCGACGGAGGGCGGCGCGGACGGGGCGCAGGCAATCCAGGGCGGCGCGGAGGCGTGCCCGTTCTTCGCGTGCCGCCTGCCGGCCAGCGGGCCCCTGGGTCTGGTGGAATGGATGACGTTTGCGGGTGCGGCGGTCCCCACCTTCCGCGACGGCCATGTTCAGATCAAGGAAAGTTCGCTTACCGTGTCGGGTTACGACACCAACGGAACTCCCCATGAACTGGCCAA
>JAPLNA010000079.1:0-1191 GCA_026693065.1 Planctomycetota bacterium | reverse complement strand
GTGGGCAGCATTTCCTCGGTTGAGATGCGCGAGGTGTCCAGGGGACGGAAGATCAAGATGGCGCTGCTCAGAACCACGGGCATCGCCTTGGGATTGACGGTCGTGTCGATGTTAGCGATCGTTTCGCAGATAGACAATGTGTTTCAGGATATCCGGAGGGATCCCGGAACCTTGTGGCTCTTGGCCGGCCTTTTTGCTGGAGGCTTCGCGTTCTTCTGGCTGTTTGCCTTCGTGATTGTCCTGGCGCGGGGTGGCCTCCGCGCGAAAGAGAAACTGAGCCAACTGGTTTTCTACACGAATGAAGGGGGTGGCTTCGGGGTCTTCGTGAATGCCGGGCAGTTGGCCCTGGCCTTGCCGGTGCTGAGGTGGGCCAAGATCGATGTCAGGACGGTCGCGAGGACATGACGCGAGGAGAACGACACGAAACAAGCGACGCAGCCGCTAACAGGGCGGCTAACCCGCTAACTGATTTCCGCATCACGACACGGGCGCTGCAAGGAGTTCTCACATGAGGCCGACATCCAACGTTAGCAGGGACGCCACGCCCGGTCGCCTTGTTTGGGCTGTACGTGTCGCACTGCTTTTGTTCCCACTGGTCGGGCTATGGGGTGCGCATGGCGTGGTGGCCGCAGACCCCAAGGACGATTCCTTTGGTGTCGACGTCGTCGTCAACCTCTCCCTCCCGTCGGAAACAGCCGCGGCACAGAAAGCGTATGCCGAGAAGTTCTCCGAGAGCTGCAAATCGTTCTTTGAAGGCTGGGTCGGCTCCGGCAACGTCAACGTGACTGTCGGCGGTTCGCCCCCGCCCGACAGCAAGAAGAGATACCTCTTCACGGTCTCCCACACGCTGACCCTCAAGCTGAGCAACGTGAAGCCATACCGTTTCAAAGGCACCGTAGTGGAGGGTTCTAGCTCGTTAGGGAAAGGCCAAGAAGAAGGCTGGGAGGCCACCGCGACATTGCGCCGCAGTGAATCCTGCAAGTTCACTGACCGGCGCGGAGGGAAAACCACCAGCTGGCAGGCCGCTGACGAGACTCCCTTCGAGGGCTCCGACAAGCGGATCCTCGCGGGCAAGGGCGTCGTCTCCGGCGGTAAAGTATCCCCCGAGGGCGCCCGCCGCAGCGCACTGAACCGCGTCTTGGACGCCATGGCCAAAGGAAAGCCAGGGGCCGGCGCATGGCCCGACCCGTT
>JAPLNA010000078.1 GCA_026693065.1 Planctomycetota bacterium | reverse complement strand
GCCCTTCTGCGGCGATTGCGACTGCGAGATGACGCTTCTGTAACCCACCCCGCATCACAGATTCACATGTACGCCCTTGAACGGATCGCACGCACGTGCGTGCGCGATCACACACCTCCAAACGGAAAGGACATCACGATGAGAGTATTGTGGATAAATAACGATGGAGCGGGCTTTGCCGATTACGTCGAGGTCGCCCCCGGCACGACCGTGGAGAAGTTCTTCAGCGAAAAGCTCCCCAACCGCGCGGCCTCGGACTATCTGATCCGCGTCAACCGCCAGCCCGTGGCCAAGGACCAGGCCCTCCAGGAAGGCGACCGCATCACCATAACACCCTCGAAAATAGAGGGAGCGTAACGGCGTCTTGGGCATAACGAGTTTTCCAGAGGCCCTGCCGAGGGGCATCCGCCACGTTCCCGGCGGGTGCCCCTTCTTCTATCAAAGGACATGCCATGGACAAAGCCCAACGTCAACTGATTCACGTGGCCGAGTCGATTCACCAGCAGCTCAAGACCCAGGCCACCGGCCGCCTATGCCAGGTTGTCAATGCCGCCCAGAACCTCCTGGGCAACTTGGCCCAGCTTGGCCGTCTCGGTGAACTCCTGGCCGTCTGCGCCGGGCGCCAGTGGAACGCCGCGGCCGAGAACGTCTGCGATCGGATCCGGCGGAGCCTGGGCGAACTGTCGTACTATTCGACGCAGGTCGAGCAATCGCTGGACCTGGCCAAGACGACCCAGCAGTCTTCCCTTCGCGACATCCTGGCCGACATGGCCCAGGCCCAGGACGAGTTCGACGACTTCCGGTACTCGCCGGACACAAATGCCCTGTCCGTCACCGTGGGGCCGGTCGAGCTGAAGGGGATCCAGTTGGGCGAGTTCGAGATCCGGCTGCTGATCCCCAACATGGCCCAGGCCAACAGATCCAACACGATCTATCGCGTTGTGGCCCTGGACCCGCACCCGGCCGGATCGAACGAGTCGGTCACCCACCCGCACGTCAGCGACGAGCGCCTGTGCGAGGGCGAGGCCAGTGCCGCCATCCGCGCGGCCTTGGCCAACGGCCGGGTCTGCGACTTCTTCCACCTGGTCGGCGCCGTGCTGACCACGTACAACCCGCACTCGCCCTACGTGTCGCTGGACAACTGGGAGGGCATAGCCTGCCACGAGTGCGGCTACACCATGGGCGAGAGCGATGCCCACTGGTGTGAGTCGTGCCAGCACGACTTTTGCGACGAGTGCATCTCACAGTGCCGCCGATGCGACGAGTCCAGTTGCCGCGGATGTTTGGAAGAATGCAGCGTCTGCGGCGAGTCGATGTGCTCGTCGTGCATGACCGGGTGCGTCGAATGCGGCGAGCGGTTGTGCAGAAACTGCGTGGATGACGGGCAGTGCCCGTGTCTCAAGGAAACCCAACCCGATAACGAGGAAGACGACCATGATTCAGTCCAATCAGCCCCAACCAGCGTCGGCGTCTCCGGCGAAGACGGCGCCGCCGCTGTCCCAGGGCCCCGCGTGGAAGCCGCGTAAGAGCATTCCCATGAGCCCGGTCCTTCGCTTTGCGCCCTCGGCGTGGGCGAAGCTATTGTACTTCCGCGACCGTGGCCCCACCGAGATCGGCGGCTTTGCCCTGACGGCGGCCGATGACCTGCTGTACGTGGAAGAGTTCGTGACCGTCAAACAGCGCGTCACCGCCGCCAGCATCGCCTTCGACGACGGAGCCGTGGCCGACTTGTTCGACTCGCAGGTCGAGGCCGGGCGCCGGCCCGAACAGTTTGCCCGCGTGTGGCTGCACACCCACCCGGGCACCTCGGCCACTCCCAGCAGCGTGGACGAGGAGACCTTTGGCCGCGCCTTTGGCGGCTGTCAGTGGGCCCTGATGTTCATCCTGGGCCAGACGGGCAAGACCACGGCGCGCCTGCGGTTCAACGTCGGGCCCGGCGCCCACGTGGCCGTTCCCGTGGAGGTCGACTATTCCAGGCCGTTTGCCGCCAGCGACCTGGCGGCCTGGGAAGCCGAGTACCAGGCCAACATCCACTTCGAGACCTGGCCGGGCGCCCTCATTGAGCTGGGACACCGGTGGGGACTGACCGACGAGGATCGCACCGGCGCCCTGTTGCCCCCAGACCTGCTGGCAGATCTGCGGGACATGGAGCCGGCCGAACGCCAACTGATCCTGGACGAGCTGGCGGCCGACCCCGACACTTGGGGGCAGGACGGCCAGCAGGAGGCGATCTATGAGTTCTGACGAACGCTATAGCCGTCAGCGGGACATCGTACCCCCCGACAGGATCGCCGCGTGCCGCGCCACCGTCATCGGCGTCGGCGCCATCGGCCGCCAGGTGGCACTCCAGCTTGCCGCTATCGGTGTTCCGTCGCTTCAGTTGATCGACTTCGACGTGGTCGAAGACAGCAACCTGGCCAGCCAGGGTTATCTGGAAGCCGACCTGGGCCGGGCGAAAGTCGAGGCCACCGGAGATCTGTGTCGGCAGATCCAGGGCGGGCTGCAACTGCACCTGGTCAACGACCGGTTCCGGCGGAGCCAGGAGATCGGCGATGTCGTCTTCTGCTGCGTCGACAAGATCGAGATCCGCCGGACGATCTGGGACTCGGTCAAGGATCGGACGTCATTCTTCACCGATGGCCGAATGAGCGCCGAGGTCCTGCGGGTGCTGACCGCCTGCGACGCCGCCAGTCGCCAGCACTACCCGACGACGTTGTTCAGCGCCGGCGAGGCCTACGCCGGCACGTGTACGGCCAAGAGCACGGTGTATTGCGCCAACGTTGCCGCCGGGCTGATGGTCGCGCAGTTCACCAAGTACCTTCGACGGCTGCCGGTGGACGCGGATCTCCAGTTCAACCTTCTGGCCGGTGAGTTGGCGGTCGTATCGTGAAGGCGGTCGGATCAGTACGGCCAGTCGCCGGGGGTGATTCTCGCAGGGCGCCCTGGATCCACGTTCGGGTTGGGCCCCCGCGTACACCCCCGGCCGTGGGTGAATGTTGCACATCGTCGTTCACCGGCCAGACAGATTGACAATTCACGGGCCCACTGGCGGGCCCCCTTTCCCATTGGGAGGCACCAAGATGAGATTCGTCTTCCGCCGGGCTCGTGGCCCGGACAACCTGTACCTGACGGCCGGCCACCGCTGGGGCCGACTGGGCAAGGCACAACGATTCACCCGGCGACAGCTCGAAGCGGTCGAGGCCAGACTCACCACCCGGTGTTACGGCACGTTCAGTCTGACCCATGCCCGGAGCTGTTACCCCTGAGACAACCGAGAGGAGCGCACATCATGGCCTATCGCGACGTGAGCGTGGTGTTGAAGGACGTCCATCTCACCCTCCGCGTGGAGGAGGGCGTGGATCTGGATGACGTTGTCAGCGGCCTGGATATCCGTGCCGAGGGCGACGACGCGGAGGTAATCAACACCGAGATCGGCGACTGGAAGGTGGAGGACCTCGCGGTGACGCCGGCGGAGAGAAGACGAAGAAGCGGAAGGCCGACCGGTGACTCGGAGGCCCTTCCACCACAGAGGCCCCTCCACAGGAGTATGCGCCATGACTTTGAGAACGCAGGACAACCCCCGTAAGAGACGCCGGTTGTTCACGGTGCATGTGACCTGGGCCGTGGCGGCGACGATCCGGGTACGGGCGGCGGACCTGGAAGCGGCCAAGGAGGTCGCCGCCAGCAGGCCCTTGCCCGAAGACGCCGAGTACGTGGACGGATCGTTCGAGATCACCGACGTTCGGTGCCGCTGCACCCGCTGCGCAGGCCCTACGTGGGCCACGGAGTTAACGGAAGACGGGATCTGCCATAATTGCTGCGCAGCTCAATGGCGTCGAAAACACGGCACGCGCCGTCTTACTGGAAGGAGAGGATCACCATGACGACTACGCAACAGCACAGCCTCGCCCCATGGCGGGTCTTCCCGTCGCAAGACCGCCCCTACCGTCTGGAGATCGTGGATGACGAAGGCTGCACCGTGGCGGTTCTGGACGCCTCGGATGAGGTCGGCGGCGCGATGGAAGACGATGTGACGCTTCATGGCGATGCCGCGGTGATGGCCGCGGCGCCGCAACTGCTGGCCGGATTCAACACCGTTTTGGCGCGGCTGGCGACCGAACCGATGCAGGATGACGAACTGGCCCAATTCTGCCGCGATCTGATCACGGCGGCGCAGGGGGATGCCCCAACGCCAACGCCGACACCGGCGCCTTCCGACAGCCCCGTCGCGGCGCCCTGTAACCTCGAACGCGTTCGGAACGCCGAGAAGGCGATGACGGCCTTCGTGAAGGCCAAGGAACCGAGCGCCCGCGACCTCGACAGCGCCATCGGCCAGTCGCTCCAGGAGTACCTGGTGGACTTGCTGGCCGACCTGCGGCACTTGGCGCACCATCGGGGCCTGGACTTCGATCAGGCCGACCGGGTGGCCGACGGGCATTTCCACGCGGAGGTTGGCGGGGAATCGTAAGAAGGCAACGTCAGTGCCTGCTGCTTCTGGAATACCTCGAACGGTGATGAAAGGAGTTGAAGAGATGGACATCCTGATCGCGATTACGATGTGGTTGTTGATCGGCTTCTGCGCCCTGGTGTTGTCGGCGGCCCTCATCGTGGCCCGGGGCAAGAGATGGAGCCGCGAGGCGATGATCTTCGGCGGGGTCTGCTGCCTTCTGGGCCCTGTGTTCCTGCTGTTGGCGGCCGTGGCGGCGGCTGTGTTTATCCTGCCCAATGCCAAGGGGGTGCATGAACCATGAACAGGAAAGAACGATCCGGCGGGTTGGTGGACGCGGTGAATGGCTGCCAGCGGTGCGGCCGCTGCTGCCGCAGCCTGCTGCTGGAGGCCGACCTGCTGGATGCGGAAAGGGAGCCGTTGATCGCCCAACGCGGCAGCCCGCTGAAGGGCCCCGATAAAGATTTGGTGGGCTACCTGCTGAACGAGGGAAGCCCGCACGTTCAATGTGTGTTCCTCGATGGAAACAGGTGCGTCATCTACCCGACGAGGCCCAACATGTGCGTGGCCTTCGGCCCAACCGACGAGCGGTGCGCCTGCCGATTGCCGGCAGCAGAAGGAGAAGATCAGGGGTGAGACGCACCAGAAATAAACAAGACATCAGCAGCGTCCCGCGTGGACGCCCACATTGGTCCCTGGCCGTGGCGGTTGGTACGTGGGTACCGACTGCCGCGGCTGGGGCCGACCCGCGGTCCGAGTGCCAGGTGCGCGTTTTTGTTAGGTATCAGCGAGGTTGTCTGACCGCCCGCCGAATCTATTGCCCGGGCTCACGGCGTCTGGACGGTCGATGTCATCCTGCCATTCATAGTGAAGGGCACTTCCACAACGAATTCGCCTCCTCTGATCGATCGGTCGCTCGCACTCGCCACTGCTTGCCACGCCCCGCAACGAATCATTTCCGGACTTGTCTTGCCTGGCACCTTTTGGTCCGACGCATCGATCCACAACCGATGGTGCGGGACATGGCCCCAGCTGGAGGCTCAGAAAAGATTTGCATGATGAAGAGAAGAGGCGAGAATGGGACGGTGTCGATGCATCGGGCTGCAGGGCGTGGCGCAATTGAAAGGACACGCAAGTGACCAAATCAACTTTCTGTTGGGTGGTAGCGGGACTCACAGTTGTCTGCCTTCCCTCGTGGGCCATGGCCGGCGCAGAGGCGGACTACAAGGCATTGTTCGGCGAGGATGAAGAGAAGGTGTCCGCCAGCAACGATTCCAAGGAAGCCGCCGAGTTCGCAACCAGGCTTGTTCATGCAGCTAGGGCGGTCGGGGATCAAAAAGATCTTCAGATCCTGCTGTGCACCAAGGCGTACGAGTTTGCGATGAAGGATCCATCCGGGTATCAGACCGCCATCGAGGCCATGAAATTGGAAATGGAGGTTGTACCGGATAAGAAGGGCCAAGCCCAGGAGAAACTGCTGGAGGCCCTCCTGCGTCGTTTCGCCTTGAGCACCGGGGCAGAGCGTAAGCGTCTGGCGGAAGAGATTGTCGATCAATTGGTAGCTCGCGGAGACGAACGAGCGTCTGCCAAGAGGCCAAGGGAGGCGATAGATTTGTACCGCAAAGCGTTGGACGTGGCAGCCGATTCCGTCTCCGGGCGGACCGGAGCAATCATGGACAGAATCAAGGCGGCCAGTACCGGCCTGGAGGCCGAAGGAAGACTGGCGGCTCTTAAGAAAGCGTTGAAAGAGGACCCGAAGAGCACTACTGCCAGGACGGCTCTGATTCTTGCTTACCTTGGGGAGTTCGATAGACCTGTGGAAGCCGTCACACTTCTGACTGACGATCTGGACGAGACACTCCGTACGTACGTTCCGCTTTCGGCCAAGCCTGTTGCCGATCTGGGGGAATCTGCGTGTCTGGAGTTGGCGAGTTGGTATGCCGGGATTGCCGGACAAGCCTCATCGCCCGGGAAACGCGTTCTTCTCTCAAAGACCAAGGCCTGTTGTCAAAGGTATCTCGGGCTCCACGCGACCAAGGACGCTGCTCGGCTCAAAGCGACGATGCTGCTGGAAAAGGTCACCAAGGAAGAAGAGGTGGCGGGCGCACAGCACTCGAAAGTAGTCACGGTGGATCTGGCCAATGGCGTGCGGAAGGGAGGAGTGGGCAATACTTCAGACGAGCCTCGCTGGGCGATTCGCGATTCCTCCGATGGGGCGGTTCAGGCAGCAATCGAAAAGGCCGCCGCGTTCCTCTGGACACTTCAGCAGCCTGACGGCAGTTGGCACCTGTGGAAGGCCGCGGGGATGGAGGACGGCTTCAAGGACTACATCGACGGCCCGACGGCGCTGGTGGCCTACGCCCTGATGGAAAGCGGCGTCACCCCATCGGACAAGAGGATGGAAAGGGCTTTGGCCTGGCTGGAGAAGGTGAACGCCAGGAATGCCAACGGCACCTATGTCACCAAGGGGTACATCCCCAAGACCTATTGCATGGGGCTGCGATGCCAGGCGTGGTCGGCGGCGATTCGGCAGAAGGGGGATTATCGGCGGGCTCTGCAGAAGGACGCCAGGCAACTGATGCTCTCAACATCCGATGGCAGCTACGGGTATGATTCTACGGGCAGGCCCGCCGCCGGCGACCACTCGAACAGCCAGTACGGCACGCTGGGTGTTGCAGAAGCGGCGATGGCAGGTGTCGACATCCCGGCAGCCTATTGGCGCAAGGTCACGGGGCACTGGGAGGCCTCCCAGTGCCCCGTGACCTTGCGCCAAT
>JAPLNA010000077.1:410-21095 GCA_026693065.1 Planctomycetota bacterium | reverse complement strand
AGAAGCAGCCGAAGAAGACCAGGGGTTGGCTCCCCTATGAAGAAAACCCAGCCGAAGAAGCCCCACCTTTTCGGATCGTCTGATTCCCTACGCTTTCAAAACGCCGCTGACACACTGTGTATCACGACTGGCTCAAGATTCAAGTGTGGCTATTCATCGCCAAGTAGAATTGGACGCGCGACGGAGATCATCGACCTCGACAAGAAGGGCCAAGCCGGTGGCCACGTCGCCTCCTACCGAGCCCCACGCGTAGCCAGACGCGCCCCGCAGGCGCGCTGCGCGCCCCCAGGATCGACGATCGCCCTCGCAGCCGCCCTTGGCGCCGTTGAGGTCACGAATGCGCTCTCAGGGTTAACCAGGCGCCTTCCTGACCGCCTCCGCGTTTTCGTGCGCGTTGCGGGGGACGGCGGTCTAGGCGGTGGAGCAAAATCGTGGCACTGGGCGGGCGGAACAATTCCGCAGTGCGCCAATCGGGTTAGACGGCGCTCTCGGCGTCTGTTATCCTGTCGCCATGGTCAAACCAGCCCTTTCCCTCCCGGAAGCGGAACGCCTCATCATCGAGCTTGAGCAGGCGAAGGCCCGCGGGGACGCCGCTGCCGACACCGATCGAATGGAAGACCTGGAAGAGGCGATCGGCTTCACGACGGACTTCAAGACGTCTGCATGTTGCTCTTCCTTGACGCAGCCAGCCTATCGGATACAATCAGGGGCAGAAACCAGACGCCGGTTGGGAGTCACGTCGAGGTCCGGCTGAGAGGCGAGTGTGTGCTGTGGTTACCTGAAGGAGTTCCGTGATGATCGTCTTCGAATGCCAGAAGTGCGGCAAACTGATCAAGATCGCTGACCAGTATGCGGGGAAGAGGGGCAAGTGTCCGGGGTGTGGCGAGATAATCGACATCCCGTCAGATCTATTGAATTGTTCAGAGTCACCCTCGCCTGCCAACCCCTCCCGCCCCTTGCCGACGGCAACAATTCCTTCGGGTGCAAAGGAATGGCACTGCCGTGTTGGTGGGACGGAGTACGGACCCATTTCCGATGCACAATTGAAGCACTGGATCGGGGACGGTCGGGTCGGAGATGAAGATCTGGTCTGGACTTCAGCAATGCCACAGTGGGCACCCCTGGGAAGCGTACGGGGCCTTCTTGGACTTCCGGCCGCCCCCCCGAAGCGTCCTCCAAGGCCTTCATCTGGGGCTCCGGGGCAGCAGACGCTGGAAGACGCCGTTGCCGAGATGGGCTCAGGCCCATACCAAACTGCTCCCTATGGTTATTCACGGCCCATGCAAATGCAGAGCAGTTCGTCTAGCGGTGCCTTGGGCTTGACATCGGGAGGGGTGGTTTTGTTCATCGTACTTCTTCTTTTCTGCTTCCCCTTGTGCTGGCTTCCCTGGGTGATCGACGGCACAAAGGCTAGGTAAGTCGTAAAGAGAACCTAAGCTGCCGTGGCACTGACAGCGACAACTCCTTCGACCAATTGAGTCTTTGGCATGACAATAAGCTTGCACAAATCGCTGCGTTTGCTGGCCGTATTGGGATTCGGTGCATACTGTGCTTGGTGGGCCTTTTGGCTTCTTCAGGGGCGGCTGCCTTCTGCACCGTTCAAAGCCATCACCGGACTACCAGCACCGACCACGGGATGCACTCGTAGTCTCTCATGCCTTATGCGGGGGGACGTGAGTACCGCCTTTCTTTGGAATCCATTCTCTGTTCTCATCACCATGCTGTTTCTGGCCAGCATCGGTTGGCTGGCTGGTCGGTGGCTGACGCAGGGCCGCCTGCTTCTGCCATCATGGTTCTTGTACGCGTGGATAATCGTTCTTGGGCTTGCCTGGGCAACGAAACTACTCGGCAATCCACGGTATTGGTAGCGATCTGGCCTCAATACCAATGCCGCCGTGGCGTCGCTGCAGCTGCGGGCACTAAGGCTCAGGGAGCGGGCGAAGGGGTGAGGCAGAGGGCGTCTTCCGCCCTACCCCGCCAGTAGCCTCTCCCACCCCGGATCGAGGTGCTTCAGCGTCTTGTCCTGCACCCACACCAGCCCGCCGGCAGTGGCCGTCTGGCGATAGGCCCAGCGGGTGATGCTGACCGAGGAGGACACATCATACGGCAACGAGGCATCCGCGAATGCCCGGCCAAGGGCTTCCCCGTGCAGCCGGTTGCGTTCGGCCCACGCCCCCAGATGCTCTTCGGCGGCAAGATAATCGACTTTCCTGGCGTTGCAGGTCTTGTGGGCCACGACAAAGTTGTGGCCGAGATCGACAGGATACCGTGACCACGGCACGAAGTGATCGACATCGCCGGCGCCAGTTAGCGGCCTGCGGCAGTAGAAGCACGAGCCACGCTGAACGTCCAACAGGATCGGCCGGTAGCCGTCCAACGTTGTCCTTTCGGTGCCGAACAGAAAGGCGGCGAAGTCGATCGTCTGGCCCAGAACATCGAGGTTCAGATTCCTGACGTAGCCCAGCCAAGCGCCTTCGATGAGATTCCTGAGCAGGCCGTAGAAGTTCCGCAGGCAGTACGTCACCCCCGGCCTCAGCGTGATCGTTCGGGCTTTCCCGACGTTGGGGTACAGGAAGTCCACCACGTCGTCGCCGATCCGTTGGAGCTTCCACAGGGGCATGACGCAGATGACATCGGCCACCTTGCCGACCAGTCCATTCCACCGAGCCAGGTCGTGCCGCAACTGGGGCAGCGACCCCCGATACTCGGCCTGAACCGACGCAAGGGTCTGGATGATGGCCGCCTGCTTGCCCGTGTTCTGCTTCAGAATTGCCTGTTGGCCCCCCGCCGGATAGAACGGCCTGCTCTGTCGCCAGTAGAGTTCGATAACGGCCCCGGCGATGTCGTTGACGTGGAGGGCGAGCTCGGCGTCCGAATCCTCGCCCTTGAGAACCGCGAGGTCGGCCAGCGCCCGCAGAAGGGCGAACTTGTAGCTGGCGACGAAGAGGCCCTCCGACAGCAGTCGCTGCACCTTCCGCAGAAACTCGACCTGTTGTTCCGGGGATGGAATTGCCATGCTCAGGTCTCCCAATAGATCGCCCGGTGGGGTATGACCCATCGGATCCCGCCTCTCGGGTCTTCCACGTCGCCGTCGTACCGGGGAATCACGTGAACATGGGCGTGGGGCACCGTCTGGCCAGCGGCTTCGCCGTCGTTGATGCCCACGTTGAAGCCGTCCGGGTTGAACTCCATGACCAGAAGCTTTCGTACCTCTGCGGCCAGTTCCCAGACCGCCCTCTGCACCTCCGCAGGGAGGTCGAACAGGCTGGGCGAATGCTGCTTCGGTATGACGAGCGTATGGCCCTCCGACACCGGGTAGCCGTCGCGCAACGCCACCGCATGGCCGTTCGCGAGCCACGCCCTGGGGCCATCGAGATTACAGAACGGGCAATTCACTGCCACATCTCCTGAGGCGTCTGGGCCTCCAGCTTCTGCTCCTCGTCCTTGGGCAGGTCGGTGAAGAAGTCCAGGCCCGTCTGCTTTTCGATGTCGGCCACCAGGAACATCCGCGGCGACTCGTCGCCCCGGACCGTCTGCGGCATGATGAAGCCCAACATCCGGGGCCGGCCCTGAGCCTCGTCCACGATGATCTTGAAGAACGCCCTGGGCACGTCGATGCCGGCGGCCAACTTCTCGGGCTGATCGTCAAAGATCGGCCCATCCACCACCCAGAGCTCCTCGAACCGGTTGGCGTAGTCGTCGGCTTCCAGGGCCTCGAGGCGCTCCCAGACCCGCCGGTTCAGGTTGGGCCTCTGCGGGCACACGTTGCTCATCAGGAACGTCTCCACCTGGGCGTCAGCGCCGTACCTGGTGGCGATGGCGTGGTTGGGCGCCATGTGGCCGCGGTCATACCCGGTGCTGGAGTAGTCAGAGGACTTGACCTTGGCCTCGGTCCTGTCGTCCACGGTGAACTTCTTGGGGCGTGGGATCGCCGGGGCATTGGCGACCTTGAAGAGCCGGTAGGCGACCCACACGGGATCCCTGTGCTTCTCCGAATAGCCCACGAGGTAGCCCTGGTTGGTCAGCAGCTTGAGCCCCTGCGTGGTCTTGGGCAGGCCGCCGTAGATGTACTGGCGGTATGCCCCCTGGGACTGGCCCGTCGCAACAGGCTGGGTTGCGGGCTGGTTGGCCTGCGGGTTCGACTGGATCAGTAGGCAGCCGCCGACAATGGCTCCGGCGACCAGGACGCCGGCCAATGGAATCCACCATCGCGCCGTCTTTTGCCTGTCGTTCGCCACTATATGATCCTCGGGGAACGCCTGCCGTCCTCGGCCCCAGCTCACCTGGTAGCTTGGGGTTTCTGCAGCTGCTCCCGCATCACGCGGCCGAGCTTGAACTTGACCGTGCGCCGGGCCGGCACCTGGACGCGTTCGAGCGTCTTGGGATTGTGGGCCAGCCGGGCAGCACATTGCCTGGGCTCGAAGATCCCGAATTCACGGAACTCCAGCCGGTTGCCCTGGGCCAATTCATTGATCACCTCGTCCAGGAAGCACTGGACGACGTCTTTGACCACCAGGGCCCTCAACTGGAGTTTGGCGGCGATCTGATCCACGATTTCCTTTTTCCTCACGTTGCGCATTCTTCACCGCCCTCTTCAACCGCGACTGTTTGAGAACATGACGCCAGCACGATACGGTCGTGGGACCGGGGCGTCAATGGGCGGCAAGCTGGAGACTCGGGCGTGGGACGCTGCCCGAGATTCTCGTCCTGCTGGGCTACCGCCTCCGCTTCCGCAACACGGCCAGCCCGCTCAGGGCGAGGAGGGCCATGGAAGCTGGCTCAGGAACCTGGACAACACGAAACCCGACGTAGTCGATCTCCACGGTCGGATCCTGCATCCAACTGTTGACGGCGCTCAGTTCGTAGTATTCCATATTGAACGACCCGCCCCGCAGGCCCCGAAACGAATGCGGTGGGTAATCCATGGTCGTTTCATTCCACTCCCAAACGTTACCGCCCTGGTCAAACGTGCCGTAAGGGCTGTCGCTGTTCTCGAATTCGCCGACCTCCGTGGGGAAGTAGTCGACGGTGAAGCCTTCCTGGAAGAAGTTCGCGTTGTTGCCAGGGTCGGGGGTGAGGAGATCATTGCTGGGCAGGCTGTCGCTACTGGTGGGGAACATATAGTAGCCCGCGTTGGTCCCGCCGCCTTTGTAGTAGGCAGCCTTGTACCACTCGTTCTCGCTGGTCACCGCCCACTGCCAACCGACCTTGCGGCTGACGGCGTTAAGGGCAACTGTATCGACGGCGCCGTTGACGCCGTAGGCACCATCCTCGGTAGTGGCGGCGTTCTGGTCGCCGGCGGGCTTCCCGTTATGGAGCCAGTTGGCGAAACGCATCGCATCGCCGAAGGAGACCCAGGTCACCGGGCGGTTAACCACACGGGGTTCGACACCGTAGGTGTAACTGCCCGGGCTGCCCATGCGGTAGATGCCGTGGCCCTCCTCGGGTTCGCCGCTCATGTTCATATTCATGCTGTAAAGGCCGTAGGTGTCGGTCCTGGCAACGGCGTTGAGGAACTCCGTGTACTGCCCGACCGTTACCTCGTACTCGCCGATGTTGTAGGTGTAGGCCACCGCGCCGTATCCGGTGCTGGCTGCCACATTGCGCGGATTTCCGACGGGAACGGTTTCGATGGTAGTGGCCTGCACCGCAGCGGCCAGCACCAGCACGGCCCCTGCGATGATCGTCGCCGCCCGCATGGTTTCTCTCCTGACCCTGTGGCTCACAGGGAGTCTCGTTTGAGTTGGCTACTTCCTTCGATTCCGCAATATCGCCAGCCCGGCCAGAGCGAGGAGGGAGAGGGTGGCGGGTTCGGGGGCAGTGACGAGGGGGGATCCGGCTTGCCGGCCGAAGTGATCCTTCAGGACGGCAAAGTCTTCCGGCCCGACTTCGCCGTCGCCGTTGAAGTCGCCCAAGCCCCACCCGTTGACCAGACCATCTCTGCCGAAGTTGTCCTTCAACAGGGCAAAGTCCTCCGGCCCGACCTCGCAATCGAGGTTGGCATCCCCGGGAATCCCGACAATTCCTTGTGAAAACGCAGCCGTAAGTAAAGCATCGTTTCCGAATACATCGTCGGCATGCACCTCACCATTCGCAAATGGCTGATGAATGCGTTTTGTGGTGACAGAACCCGTCCATGGGTCGACATACTGGATCGTCGCCTCCCCTGGGTCGATGACACCGTCGATATCGGAGTCCTTCCAGTACATCCCAGTCAGGGTAACAAAATGTCCGCCTCCTGACCACGACAACAGTACGGCCAGATCCTTACCTGCGCTAAGCTCGTCGTACAAGAACCGCCAAGTCGGATACTGGGTCGTGACGAATCCCGGCTTGGGTCGGCTCGGATCGTCCCAGGCCCAGGAGTCCTGTGCCCGATAAGTCGTGTGGCCGGGTGACGTGGTTTCGATGTAATGCTGCATGCCCCAAATCAGGTCATCATGATACGTACCCCCATTGGCCGCCGTGTCCATATACTGAGGCTGCGCCAAAGTCTGAACGGTGCCAATCATGTGGTCATACGAGGTCACGCTCCCATCATTGTTCAAGTCCTGGCTCTGTACCGGTACGAGGCGACCACCGTAGATTCCCGGGTACACGTTTTCCAGATGTGCAAGCGAATTGACGGATGCCGCGGGGCCACAGGCAACAGCACCAATCCCCGGAACGTCATTCTGGTTCAAATGGCCGTATGTGGAGGTGTCTTGGTGGACATTGTAGACGGCCGCGGCAGGAACGTAGTCGTAAACCTCCCTAACCTCTGCCGCCGTCAGAGCTCTGTTGTATAGACGCACCTCATCGATGCGGCCATCGAAGAACCTCGAAGTCATGGTGGGATTGGAGGGGTCGCGCCCGATATTCAAGTTGTTGGCTGAAACGTCGACAGGACCCCCGGTTGAAGTCTGGGACTGGCCAACGGGCGCGTTCCCGAGATCTCCTGTATACATGGTGAACACTGACCCATCGTAGACTCCCGCGCAGAAGACCCACTGATTCAGCGGCAATGGGCGAAACGGTGTTGCGCCCTGCCAGAGCCCCCCCGGAAGGTCTGCGAGCATCCGGACTCCACGGGATTCGCATTCAAGGGTATAGCCATGCTGTTGGGCGGTTCCCTCGCCAGCCTTCTTCACGATGGCTGGCCATGTGGAAATCGTGTCGGCACGAACCCATGCGGTAACAGTGACTGCCGCAGTAGGATTGAGCAACGGAGCGTTGGGGATGTCTATGTAGTCGCTTGATCCGTTGAAAGACAAAGACGTGCCCCCGCGTGCCCCCGGGGCAGCGACCGTGCCGTGAACCGTTCCTTTGTTCCCATTACCCGAGAAGTCTGAGACGAAGGATCCGCCCGCGTCCTCAAACGGCCAATATCCAACCAATCCCCGGAAGATGTCGGCGGCCAAGGTGTTGGCAAATCCACAACATATGCAAACCAACACCACGGGGACTCTGGTGCGACTCATGTTCAGGCTCCTTTTCCACAATCGTGAATCTATAGAACCGTCCCGGCAAACACAGAGGTACGCACGTATACCCCCCGCAGGAGGGATTGCATGGCAGATCCGGCTATTCTCCGCGATAGCAGAGCATTGTTGGCGATCCTTCTCGTGGGTTCTATGGTCACTTCCTTCTGGGGCGAAGAACCGCCAAGCTGCCAAGGGCAAGCAAAGACAGGGTGGCGGGTTCGGGGACAATCAGGAAGGCGTGCTCTTCGCCTGCCGGGTTTCGACCCCAGCCAACGATCTGGCCCAGGTTGTTGATGTCCATCGCACGTTCAAGCGTCCAGCCTGAGCCTGAAACCAGAGTGTTCAAGTCAATCATGGATCCATTGTCGTATAGAAACGCATGCCGGACACCCAAGCTGTCGTCAGACCATCCGACCACCTGCCCCAGATCGTTGACAGCCGCAGCCTCGCTTGCCCCTCCGAAGCTTCCGAGGTCGGTCATGTGCCCGTTGCTGTAGAGGCTTGCATGCCGAGCCACAGGCGTGTCAGCCCAGCCAGCAATGACCGCTCCGGTCGAGTCTATGTCATTGGCTTCGCTGTGCGTCCCACCCAGCGTTCCGAGGTCGTTCATCGCCCCGTTACGGTACACAAACGCGTGAGTCACGCCCGCCACATCGGAACGACCGACAACTTCGCCAAGATCGTTGATCCGATTGGCTACGCTGTTGGCACCCCCCAGAGTGCCCAGGTCAACCATGCTCCCCTGCCTGTAGACGAACGCGTGGTAGGTCCCCCCGGGTGTCAAATATGCGAAGCCTGTAACCTCGCCCTGGAGGTCTATGCCGTTGGCCTGACTCCCGCCTCCCAAGGAACCAACGCTCAACCATTGTCCCTGAGACCATCGATACGCTTGCCCACCTGAGTTGCAGGCAATCTGTTCCCCGACGTTGATGCCGCTAGCCCATGGGTTGCCGCCCTGATTTCCACCCGGTGTTCCCAGGTCAACAAGGGAGCCGGTGTCCCAGACAAACGCATGGCTAGGCTGCCCAGGATCGGCATAGTACCCCACAACCTGCCCGACATCATTCATGCCGTAGGCTCTGCTGACACTACCCGGAGTTCCGATGTCGATTATGGTCGGAGAACCCAACACAGAAAGAGTGAATGTCAGTTGGATGCCGACAGCCGCCACAAACAGAATGCCGATGCTCCCTTCCGCTCTCCGTTACGTTACGCTGTTCTTCTTCGCCTTCTCAGAACAGCCACCCCGCCCAAAGCCAGCAGCGACAGTGTGGCGGGTTCAGGGGTGTACTCGACGATGTATCCTGCCGATAATGTTGACTCGCTGAGGTCATTCCAGTAGCCGAAATTGTGCCCGGCCACATCGTGTGTCCAAATATTCAGGCAGTTCTCGTTGCCATTAATGGAGTAGTTGTCTGGCTGACCATTCGGGTACGAATTCTTCCTGTGGCTTAAAGCATGTCGCCAACTTCGCCACGGAAACGCGGGCGTTGAAGCCCTTCAGGCAGGAAGTGAAGGAGCGAGATTCTGGTACGGAAAACTTCGCTCCTGCCCTCGCACAGACTCGGCAGGCTCTGCCGTTCTTTGCCGCACAGTTCCGCCGTTTCCACGAGCGGAACGCCCGATAATCTAAGCGACGAATCCAGATTCGTCAAGCAGAAACCATCACAAATGGCGATATTCTAACGGATACGGTGTTTACCTGACAGCATCGGGGTCTCCTGAGAACCTGCGATGCCGATAAGGTTGTGCCGGTTCTCGACGCCCTTTTCCTCCCCGATTCGTCACAGATTGTTCCAGAACAATCAGGAATCATTCCTGATAAGTCCTGAATGACTTCCTCTGCCAAACCGATCCCCCGCCCAAGGGCGGGATCGTCGATCCGGGGTTCACCGGTGCTTGTTTTTCCTCTGCAAAAATAATCTTGAACGCCGCTGTCACCGGGCGGGTTAAAACCGGCCAGTAGTTCTTTCCGTTGTATAGCTCATTTCTCCGGTTCCTGACAAGCTTCTTGTTCCGGCGCATTCTTCCCGGGACGGGTCTTAGCCGGGGCGGCCGCTGCCGGGTGGTCTTTCAACCGGTAGCTGCGGCCGGTGATCGTGATGATCTCCGCGTGGTGGAGGAACCGGTCCAGGATCGCCGTGGCGGAGGGCACGTCCCCGATCAGCTTGCCCCAGTCCTCCATCCCCAGTCGTGCATCCGACCGGCTCGGCACAATGAGTGGCGACGATCAGGAGAGTATGTTGATGAGACGGGCCGGGCCGGAGAAGGGGTCGTTGCCATGGGGCGGCCATTGCCAGTGGTCCCCGTCGGCGGTATCGCGGTAACCGACGGATTTCACCTCCAGTCCGGGTCCGGACTCCCTGGCGTACAGGCCGCAGCCGGAGAACGTGGCGTTGAGCAGACTTGCGGAATCGATAAAGGCGGCCGAGAAATACGTATCCGTCATGAATCGCGGCGGGGTCTGGTTGCGGGGCACCGGCAGGCCCTTGATCTTGATGGACTTGATCCTGCCTGCGATGTTTGCGAAATCGGCGAAATTGCTTGCGTGCTGTGTGCAACTGGGGGCGATCCCCGCCAGGAAGACGCTGGTGTAGCTGGCTCCCATCGTGATCGAATTGATGCTTCCGATGGATCGGATATTACTGCCGCTGACCGAGCCCTTGACGGTCAGATCTCCTATCCCGCCGGTAACATCGAACATTGCGTTGGTCAGTGTCCCCGCGATATTCACCGAGTTCAGAACCTGCTTGCGTGGGACGATCACCGTGCCGTCCAGCCGCATGGACGCGGCGAAATCACCGGCCAACGCCGACAATCCCACCTTCGGGCTAGCCTTTTGGCCGCGAGTCGTCAGCGTCCCCAGCGATGGGGCGGTTACCCGGTTGTCCGTTCCGGGCGTTGCGGTCCACTCAATGACCGTCAGGCTCGAGATGGGTGTTCTCGAGGTGATCGTCGCGTCGTGAACGGAGCGGAGGGCCAGGGCCGTCGCGGTCTGCGCGTCTCCGGCGGCGCGGGTGCCGATCGAGATGCTGCCGCCCGACACATCAGGGAGGGTGAGGCCTGCGACGGTTCCCGTCACGGCCAGTTCACCTGTCAAATCGCCTGAGCTCGCCGTCAGGCTCTTGACTGACCCCTGAACGGTAATGGCTGCCAGCGTGATCTCCCCGTTATCGCCCGGCGTCCTGGACTTCTTCCCAACGAAAGTGACCCCCGTCTTGAGGTCTGTGCCCGTCAATGCGACTCCCCAGATAGTCCCGTCCCCGTAGACCTTCCCAAGCCCGGCGCCCTTCAGGCTGAAGGTGGCTTGCGTCCCGTCGCTGTCGGCAAATGAGGCCGTAGCGTATCGGCCGCCGATCCTGCCGAACTGCCCCAGAAGGGGAAGCGTCTGCAGGGCACAAACCCGATCGGTCTCCCCGTCGTACGCGTCCTGTGCCCGGACGGTCACGGTGACCGTGCCGACGTCGATTGTGCCCGGGGTACCGGAGATCACGCCCGTAGTGGAATCCATGGTGAGCCAAGTTGGAGCGTCCGCCAGGCTGTAGGTGACCTCGCCGCCCGATCTCTCCTCGTCGGTGTCGAAATCCCACGTGAAGGGCTGGCCGTCCAGTGCAACCAGGGAGGCCCGCGCGTTGACGAATATCGGGGCCGCCGGAATCGGAGCCCCCTGCGTCACCTGGAAGGACAGTGACGGCTTGCGCACAAACGTGATCCCGCTGTTGCTTGTGCCCTGCACGTTGAACTGGACGGCGTATGTGCCGGCCCAGCGGGTACGCCGGAATGTGTTGCCATATACCCCGTCGTTCGCCGCGCCGTCACCGTGCTGCCCGTCATCGTACAGGACCAGGGTGGCGGATGCCGGTTGCGCCCCATGGGGCGTGGTGATCGTCACGGAGGCGGCGGCATTCAGGATCGGGGCTCCGTCATCCACCGTCACCTGTAGCGCGACCGTATCCCCGGTCTGATAGGCCGCCAGATTGGTTCGGGCGCTGGCGCGAATCGACGTGCTGGCCATGGCATATACGCTATACGACTCGCCTCCCGCGGCGACATTCACGCCGGTGGTCTGGACCTGCCAGGTCCCGGGGAGGGGGGAATGCACCTTGTAGAACTCGTAGGTGGCCCCTTGGAGGAACTCCACGTCGGAATGGGTTGCCGCATACGCGTGGTCGATCACGGTCCCGTCCGGGGCCACCAGTTCCAGATCCATGTCGCTTCCGGGCCAGTTCAGCCCGAAGGTCACCTGAGGCGACGACGGGTCCACCTGGACCCACTGTGACTGGGTCTGGCCGGTATTGATGGTCCCCAAGTAGTTGGCCACCTGCTGCTGGCCGGCGGCCAAACCAACCAATTCAGCATAGATCCACTGCAAGTCGCTGCCCGAGGCGGCGTAGTAGTACTGGCCGTTCCGGAGGTTGGCCATCTCGGCCAAGAGGGCTCCGTCGGCGTCCGACCCGAAGCCTATGGTGAAGATGCGGATGTTCGAGTCGACTTGGTCGTTGATTACGCTAATGGGGGCAGGATCCGTGTTCTGAAGTCCATCCGTCATCACGATCATGGCCCGAATGGGATCGCCGGGGAAGCGGTCCAATTGGTCGTCGGCCGCCGCCACCCCGGAACCGATGGACGTCATGTCCGTAGCCTCAATATGATCGATGGCCCTCTTGGCCGCGATGACGGTTCCCGATCCTTCCGTTGCGACGGTGACGTCGTCCACGTACCAGCCGTCCCTCGTGACGGAGTAGTCCGAAGTCAGGCGGAACCGAATGCGGAGGTTGTGGCCTGCGTACGCATCCAGGGGGACGCTCTCCTGCGTCCAGTCGGTCTGCTGGCCGGTAAACGACATGATCTGAGTCCACGCTCCTACGTCCACGGATGCTTCGACACTGCCGTAGTCACAGCTGTTCTCAAGATCGTACTTGTGCCAGAACTGCAATACCGCCGATTCCCCTGACGGAAGATCGATACCGGAGTTGAGAGTCAGGGAAGTATCCGCGTAGTCCGTGTAATCGCCGCTTGGGCTGTCTGTGGCACATCGGCCGCCGCTGTGGGAATCGCTGGAGGTCAAACCCCAGGGCGAGTCGGCCGTCCAGTTGCCCAGCGAATCCATCGAATCCGCGAGTAACGTCTGGGGCGCCGTTGCCGGAGTGATAACCGTTAGCGGGAAGTTGGTCGTCGCGTCCGTGCTGTAGCTGACGATCCCGATCTTGTCGCCCGTTCCGAGCAGATCGGCGAACAGCCCGCTGGCCACCTTGGCCGCGTCCAGTTTGCCCTCGTCGGCCATGGTCCCGGAACAGTCCAGCACCTCCACGACGGAAACCCCGGCCGACTGGCCGCCCACCAGCGCGATCAACCGGTTCAGGTCGGCCTCTGGCACGAAGTAGATGGGCCCATCGGGCGACTCGGGTCGGCCTGCCACGTGCCAGGTGTCGTTCTTTCCAGTGATGGCCGCAACTACCAGATTTCGAAAATCCCTCTCCTGTGCCGTCAGGTCTGCCCAGCCGCTCGAGAGCTGGTTGCGCAGCCAGTTGGTCCAGTCGGAATCCTGCTTGTACATCTCGTCGGCCGCGTAGGCGGCCTGGTAGAGCTCCGTGGAGACCGTCCAGTTGACCGAGTCGATCTGGGTTTCGGTGGGCACCAGACCCATTCCGCCGATCGCATATCGGACGGCATTCTGCGTCCATCCGCTCTCCAACGTGGCCGTGAGCACGACGGCCTGTTGGTTCTCCTCGTTCTGGAACTGCCGGATGAACAGATCTCCCACGAGGCGGATCGCGGAGATACCAAGGTTTATTCCGCCTAGGACAAGTCCAGCGGGGGCCCCGGCAATTGTGCCGGTCGCGCATACCGCCGCGACAGAGAGTCCCACTTGGACTGCGTCCAGGGTGTAGCCCAACCCTTTGCCTGCGGTCTCCTCGGCAAACTTCTGGAAGGTCAGGACCCAGAAATTCTCCCGCACCGACTCAGAGAGCTCGGAATTGACAGTCTGCCAGGCACTGGACAAGGCCGGATCGACGTTGCCGCTGGCGCCGGCTACGGTCGTTCCCAGTGACGCCAGGATTTGCGCACCGTATTGCTGCAACTCCATCGCGTATATCAGTGCTCCGAACGCGTCTCCGCCAAGGGTGAAGGCATCCTTCACCACGGTAAGGGCTGCCCCGAGCGAATTTCCGATCTTGCTGGCCAGGCCAGGGGCTACCCCGGTGTAGTTGTTTGGCATTCCCAGGGCCTGGCTCAGTTCCAGGAGCTCGGACCTGCTGAGAGTGATGGTGCTCAAGGCCTGTTTGACCAGATAGGACAAAGGCCCGGTCCCGCGATTGATGAACGTGATGGCGCTGTTGATCTTATTAAGAGTGCTCCCGGCACTCAGGGCGGATGCCCCGATCTTGAGCACGTCACAGAAGGAGGCCGCCAGATTGTCCTGCAGTTGGGAAATGCCATCCTGCAGCACCATGTGCTCGAGAATGGACTGATAGATCTTCGTTCGCTGCGTCTGATCGGCAAGGCCAATCGGGTGGACATAGCCGATCAGACTGAGGGGATTGAATACGGAGTTGTTGTCGGCATTCCAATCCACCAGGCGTGCTGTACCGCCCCCGCTTCCGACCAGATACTCCATCGGAAAATCCAGGTATCCCGGATATGTGGCCGAAAAGGATGTATCTGTGCCGCCACCGTACGTGAAGAGCCCCGCGAACAGGTCGGGGGATGTATAGGTGACTTGTTGGATCGCGCCCGGCGGAAGAACGGGGAAGGGGTCACCCGTCGTCTGTCCCCACTCGCGGTACAGGGCTGCGTTGTGGGCGTAGGCTAGGACCTTCCTCACGATCGCCGTGTCGGTCACGACGTCGCAGTTGGCGTCTAGGACGCTGATCGACAGCGCACGATGCTGCCAGGTCCTGTCCCCTTCCGGATACACGCACGTGGATGGATCCGCCGGCGCCTCCGGGGCCGTCACCCTCACCAGGTATTGATCGTATGTCGGATTGGCCGCATCAGATCCCGGAGAGATCAACTGCACCCGCTGCCAGTCGAACTCGGCGTTCAGCAACAGCCGCTGCTCCAGCGGCTCTGCACAGGCAGGGGATCCAGACCCCAAGCGGCTACAACCGGGTTGCATCCGCGGCCCGTTGAGTGCCTGCATCCTGCCCAGCACGACTCCGTACAGCTCCCGAAGCCGACCCGCCGCATGTGACGCCGTAGACATTGCCCGTCCTCCGACCAGTCAAATGCAATCCACAGATGCCGCCTGCCCAGCCGGCAATCAGGCCGCCGATGCCACGCACGGCGACCAAAACAAAGGAAAGTCTACCTCGCCAGCCCAGTCTTGTGTCGGAAAATCGCAGAATCACATTGAGTTCAGAGGAGCAAGGTCTTCATCGTATTCGCCCCGGATATCCTCTCGCGGAGATGTCAGACAGAGAGACACTTGAAGACAGAGTCTTCAAACCATTGTTCAAGAAGACATGCTGACTCTTCCGGTGACCGAGGGCATTCCGGCAGCAGAAGGTTTTCCAAAACCAGGCCATCCCACGCACCAATGGCCGCCGGCCATCGCCAGGTCCACGAAATCCAAGGGGACGATCTTCATCGCCAGGGCGTTCTCTATCGCGTCGGCCACTATTGGGGATCCCGCGGTCTTTCCCTCGCAACCGACCACGACGTTGCCGCCACCGTCCTTGGGATCGCCGTCGGTCAGAACTGCATCGGCGGGCGGCGCCGAAACAACATCTACACGGTTAGCCTTCATGTTCACGGTCTCCTGGTTGGCCGCCAGGACCAGACCGATACGTCCCACAAGGTCGAGGCCCACGAGGGCCGCCCCGGGAGACTCCGGTTGTCCATGGCGAGTTTGCTGGGTTTCACGAGCGAGTTACTTGCTGGGTATCCTTGCCCACATCTGCGACGCATTGCGCCGTCGCTCGGCCCCTACCGGGGCCCGTTTGCGAGGCGTACGACAGCCGGTGACATCGCCGGCACGCGAAGATTGTCTCGCCGGGCGGCAACACCAATACGCCCCGCCGACGGCCACACGCGGGGCACATAAACCACCACCTATGGCCGCCCCTTGGGATCCCCGTAGCGGTCAAAAGAATGGCATGGCGGACGTTCACAAGGACGCCGTCGCTCTCAACGGCGTAGAGCAATTTAACGAGGCGCGGCCGTCGGTTCTCGTCGATCTCAACAGTGACGCTGGCCGATGCCGCCGCCGTGTTGTCCTCTTGTATCCACCTCAGGATTTTGGTGGCGTCTTGGCCCGCCGACAGCAACCCCTTCCTGGCCAGCGCCGAGATGGTAAGGGCCAGACAGTCTTCCACCCGCCGCCTGCTCGTAGGCGACGGCCGCCTGCCGCTTCCAGGTCCGCCCATCAGACTGCCTCCTGGGAACCCGCGGGCGTCGTCCCATATGACCCGCCCGCGTTGACCTGAACGGCGTTGGCGTGCTGGATGTTTAGGACCGGCCTGCGTGTGCGAGCCTGGAGCTTCTCCAACGTCGACAAATACAACCTCAACGACGATTCAGCCGTCGCCGTGAGCCGGGCGTCGCCCATTGCGCCCTTCTCGTCGCGCAGCCCTGCCATTACGTGGCGGCCGCACTTTAGGCCCAACATGGTGATGTTGTAGTTGGCGTAGGCCGCCAGCGCACCATCCAGGAGAGCGATCTCGCACGCGGTCTCCAGCCGCATCTGGGCGATCAGGTGCGGCCTGAGCAACCCCAGGAGATTGTTGACGGCCCTCGGCGAGAACGGGTTGGTGGCCATGATGAACAGGCCGCCGCCTCGCATAAACGACATGGCCCACACCTCATATTCTCGCGGTGCAAGTTCGTGCAGGGCGCTGGCGAGTCCGCCAAGGACGGGCGGCGAGACCTCGACGTCGGCACGCAGTTTCTCCAAGGCATTGACTACCTTCGTCCGCCGCTTTTGCGGCCCCAGCTTGTTGTCGCTACGGCGTAGCGAATCGATGGCCCTCAGGCAAAGCCTCACGGTCTGGTTCGGAGCGAGAGCGTCGTCATCGTCGTCGTCCGTGTCGTCCATCTGCGGAGATGGCAAGGTGATCGTCTTGACCCCCGGCGCAGCTTCTATCTCTGGCGATTTTGTGTCCGTCAGCGGCGCACTATTGGGCGCCGACGATGCCGCCGGAGGATCGCCGCCTGGCACGAGATTCGTGTCGGGATCGTGCTCAGTCTGTGTGGGTTCATCGTGTTCCACAGGCACTGGCCCGAGGCCATCGAGGGCGTCTATACCGTCGTCCACCGGTGGCATCGCGGTCGCCACGTTGCCCTCCCCAAACATGCGAGAGCCGGTGATCACGTGTTCCATCCCAGGGGGAATATACATCGCATCTTACCTCTTGATGTTGAGCCCGTTGCCCGGAGGGCCTGGCTGGCTGCGGTGTTGTTCACGAATGCGTTGAGGCCGAGCACTCTGCCTCCGGCATCCATACTTGTATTCTACCTGATCGCCCAGCAGCGCGCAAGCTACCCCGGGGCCCGGTGGTCCGCAGCGTTTCCCTCCGTTGCCGCGCCCTCGACCCGGCGCGAGCACTCATCGAAAATCTGGATTATCTCGAACTCATCGTGCGGCGGATTGGCCCCTTCAGGGCGAGGCCAACCCCCATATCTGCCGCATTCAGTTAATGTTAGCTGTCCTTTGCGGTGGTTACGGCGTCCGTTTTGCCGGGTGTGCGTCGGCCAACGGCTCCGCCCCGCTCCCCTGTTTCCTGCTCTTGGCCGGTGTCCGTGACATAGTAGAGGCCGGCGACCCACATTCTCACCTTTATGTAACTACACCTCGGCGTCTTCGCCATCGACGCCTTGGGAGAGCGCCGGCGGACTCCCGGTTATGGCCTCGATCTCGCCGGCCCACCACAGCGGCAGGTAGGCGTCGCTGTGAGCGGACTTGGGCCGGGTTTGGCTGGTCGCGTGCCTGTCGCTCCCCGCCC
This sequence comes from Planctomycetota bacterium, assembly GCA_026693065.1. Taxonomy (GTDB): domain Bacteria; phylum Planctomycetota; class Phycisphaerae; order SM23-33; family SM23-33; genus JAPLNA01. The sequence continues at coordinate 3,688 of JAPLNA010000077.1, read as the reverse complement.
TCGGGAGGTGTACATCGCCGTGCCTTTCGTCCGGGGTCCATCCGTGCACGCGCCCGGGAAGGCCTCTCGGCGCGCGCTGGAGGCCCTCGGGGCCCCGGGGGCGCCCCTTGGGGTGCGTCCGAGGGCTTCGGCGCATCCTGGACGATCCTAGCGCGCTACGGGGGTCTTCCGCCAACACGTACCCGTCCCTACCACCTCCCCCGCCTTCCACATCCCAGCCCTTTGCCCCCCTGATTTCACGCAGCAGCAGGTGGAACAGCTCTGCGAGGCGATGGATCTCGAACCGCATCACGTGGGCGAGATATTCAGCCGCACCGAAGAACGGTGGAATGCGATCAAGGCCAACAGCGCCCTCAGCAGGGCCTGGGGGCCCGGAATTCGGTTGTCGAATCTCCCGGGCGAGATACCATACCACCCAGCGAGGCGGACATGAACGGACGTGAACGACTGACCGCGGTGCTGAATCGTCGGCGGCCGGACCGGCTGGCGTGGACCACGCTGGTCGACGGGAACACGCTGGGCGCCCTGGGGGGCGAGTGGGCGGGGCTGGACGCGATCGGATTCGGCCGCCGGCTCGGGGCGGACCTGCTGCTTCTGGACGGGTGGGGTACGGCCCGGGGGTTCGCCTCGCCGGCCCTGGTCCGCGCCACGGCCGTTACCGAGAGCTGGCAGGACGTAGCCGGAAGGAACGTCCAGACTCTGCGTTGCCCGGCCGGGGAGTTGACAGCCGTCTTCGAAAGGGGGCATCCCCGCAAGTATCCCGTCGAGACGCTCACCGATCTGCGGGTTCTGCTGGCGATTTGGGAGGGAGCCCGGTACCAGGCGAGGGACGACGGGGAGAACTTCGCGGCCCTGGACGCCCTGGTCGCCGCCGACGGCGTAGTGACGAGGTTTTGGGGGCCCTCGACTATCCCACGCCTGCTCGAATTCGAGATGGGGACGGCAGCCTTCTACTACCTGCTGAACGACCACCCCGACGAGATGGGTACGCTGATCGACGCGATGCACCGCGCGGAGATGGGTGCCTTCGAGGCCCTGGCCGCCGGGCCGTGCCAAACCGTCATCCTCGTGGAGAACACGTCGTCGTTCTACATCTCGCCGGATGTCTATGCGCGGTTCAACGGCCCGCACGTGGCCGATTTCGTGGACTCGATTCACCGGGCGGGCAAGACGGCGATCCTTCACATGTGCGGGCACGTGAAGCAACTGCTGCCGCAGATCGCCCGGACGGGGGCCGACGGTGTCCACGCCCTGACCGAGCCGCCTTTTGGCGACACGCCGTGGGAACTGGCGCTGGACGCGCTGGGGGAAGACTGCGTGATCATCGGCGCCCTGAACCCCAACACCTTCCTCCGCGGGCCCGTCGACGCCATCGGCGAGGCCCTCGACGCCCTGTACACGCCGCGGCTACGGCGGGCCAACGTCTGCTGCTGCGCGTTCGCCGATGGCCTGCCCGTCTCGATCGAACGCTGGCTAGCCATCGCCCAATGGTTTGAGAGAAACGGGGGAGAGCCGGAATTCGTTTGTCGAATTCGCTGAACAAGGTACCATCGGGGCCACGGCTGGCGGCGGTCGTCAGCGAAGGGCATCATGCGAGGAATGTCGATCTGTCCGCGGCGTCCCCTGTTCAGCGAGAGCGGGTTGAGCATGTCGATTATTCGTGCGTGCTTGGTTGGCTTGGGCATTCTTGCGGGCGCCTCATGGAACGCCGCGGCCGGGGCCGTCACGATGTGGCGAGTGACGGAGATCAGCCTGGTCAGCAAACGCGCCTATGCCAATCCATACAAAGACGTCACGATCACCGCGACCTTCACCGGCCCGCGTGGGCAGACCATCGCCCGCGAGGCCTTCTGGTGCGGAAAGAACCTCTGGAAGGTGCGTTTTGCCCCGCCGGCCGCCGGGGCGTGGACGTGGAAGACGACGTGTTTGGACACAAAAAACGCGCAGCTTCACGATCGCACCGGGTCCATCGAGTGCCAGGCCTACGACGGCACGCTGCCTCTCTATAGACACGGGTTCATCCGCGTAAGCGACAACAGCAGGTACTTCACTCATGCCGACGGCACGCCGTTCTTCTGGCTGGGCGACACCTGGTGGAAATGCCTGTGTAAGCGGATGACGTGGGAAGGCTTCCAGGAACTGACCGCCGACCGCAAGGTCAAGGGCTTTACTGTGGTGCAGATCGTGTGCGGGCCTTATCCCGACGAAGGTTTCTTCAAGCCAAGCTGGGAGAACGAAGGAGGCCAGCCTTACCTGTCGAAGGACCTGAGTGTGGTCAATCCGAAGTATTTTCAGCATGCGGACAATAGGCTCAAGCACCTTGTGGACTCCGGACTTGTTCCGGCGATTGTCGGGGCATGGGGGCGGGGAGATTGCAACAGCATGAAGGCTTTTGGGCCTGTCAGTCTCAAGCGGCACTGGCGACATCTGATTGCGCGCTATGGCGCCTACCCGGTGATCTGGATCTTAGCGGGTGAGATCGCGGACAAAACCAAGTGGGGGCAGGGTCCGTGGGCTGATATTGCAAAATACGTACGAGAGATCGACCCGTACAAGCATCCGCTTTCGTGTCACACCGGACAGGGTCGGCGCGGTGCGGATGGGGATACGTGCTTGATTGACTATGATATGGTCGGTGGAAATCACGACGAACACAGCGCCCTTGCGCAAGAGACGCTTGCCGTTCTCACCTCGGCCTGCGCGAAGAAGCCCGCCATGCCTGTGCTGGTCGGTGAAACGTGTTATGAGGGGCACATGCAGCAGGGGTTCGGTGATGTCCAGCGGCATATTTTCTGGATGAACATGTTGAGCGGCGCGGCCGGCCACACCTATGGCGCGGCGGGAATCTGGCACGCCGGCGTGGAAGGCGACCATGGGAATTGGGGAGCCTGGGGCGGCCAACCCTATGACTGGACAACCTGGAAGGAAGGGATGAAGTATCCCGGCTCCACGCAGTTGGGGATTGGGAAGAAACTGCTGGAGCAATACCCGTGGTGGCGTTTCGAGCCGCATCCGGAATGGGCGCCGGGCTGCTTTGCCGCCGGCATTCCGGGCGAGGTGCGGTTCATCTACCTGCCGCGACGCAACATCTATAACTGGGACGGCCCGGCGGTGAATAATCTTGAGCCGGATGTCGATTGGCATGCTTACTACTTCGATCCGGCGACGGGCCGGAAGTTTGACCAGGGCACGATTAAAGCCACGGCAAAAGACAAGACGGCACCCGCCGTCACCTTCAAGAAGAATGTGCCATCTCCGCAGGACTGGGCGCTGGTGCT
>JAPLNA010000077.1:0-397 GCA_026693065.1 Planctomycetota bacterium | reverse complement strand
TTTTGGAGCTCAGCAACATGAACAACCCAATGAAGAACCATGTCATCAGCCGCTTTGCCGCTTACCTCATCGCCGCCTTTGCGATGCTTTCCTGTCTTCCGGCCACGGCCGCCGAAACTGCTTGGAATCCGGTCAAAGACGCGACGCTCAATGGGAAACCGATTGAAGACCTGACGATCAACGGGAGACAATACGAAGTCTTTCAGCACGGCGTGAAGCCGGAATGGGGATACAAGGCGCCGCAGCAAGATATGTTCGTGCTGATTCACCCCAAGAATGAACGCAAGAACGCCCCGCTCTACGTGGTTCTCCATTCGGCAGGACACGATATCATTCAGTGCGTGAAACACACCCGCAACATCGGCGACCATGACATCTACCGGTCGCCGGACGATTT
>JAPLNA010000076.1 GCA_026693065.1 Planctomycetota bacterium | reverse complement strand
GGGGCCAGCCGCGGCAGAGCCCCCAGCGTCTGTGCGACATCCAGTGCTACTACCAGAAGCGTAACCGAGCCTCCTACGAAAGCCGTCGGAGACGCATGACCGCTATTGCGCTGTAGTGGTAGTGACGCCGGAAGGCGTTTCCGGGAATGCCCTTACGGGCACACTACGAACCGTCAACCGGAGTCCAGAGTGTAACCCTGATTTGAACCATGCCGAAAAAAGGCCGAAAATGCGGAAAAGGGTTGAAAGCCAAGCTGCTGCCCCTTATCCTGCTTGACCGGCGGGGAGGCCGCTAATTGAACTGTAAGAGCGTGTGGAACAGGCGAATGGGCGAACCGACGCTGGCCGGCCGGCTATGCGAAGTCCGATAGAGGTGTTGGAGGCCGCTCTCGTCGTTGTGTCTGCGCCATGGGCCGGCGAGGCGCACCATGTTCGCGGTTGTCTGGACCGCCAAGGCTTTTCGGATCTTCTCGCTCCACACATTCGGAGTTTCCGATTGCACGTATCCGAGCATCCCGCCGTCTTTCTGATCGCATCCATATTCGCCGCTGACAAAGGCGCCCAAACCCTCTGGGCCAAGGTAGACCTTTACATCATGCTTGGGGCCAAGCCTCTTGGCCTCGAAGGGGAATCGCCGGCGGGGACAAGCGTTCAAACAATCGATACGAATATCCAGCCGTTGGCGTCTTTTGCCCCTTCGAGTTCCCGTGTTGATACGTGCCTCTTCATGAACGCTATAGTAGCGGGTCCAATCCGGGCTTGCCGGGTTCTCTAGGACGGCGTCCATCTCCTTGACCAACTCCCCGGTGATCGTTTCTTCGTCCTCGGTTGCCCAGGTTGCCATGGCCATCCGGGCATGCCCCATAGCAATGAGAGAATGTACATGTTGGACGAACGCCATCCGGTACTCGGGCTCACTGGCAGAACGGCCCCCGGGGCGGGTTGGCTGGCCTCTTCTCACCGGGTCTCTTCCTTTACCGCCGGTTCTTCGACAAGAGCCCTAACGTGAGGAGGGGGAGTCCGGGGGACGGACGTTGGCGAGGAACCGCTCAAGGTCTCGGCAATGATCTCCTGAGCGTCAATCATGGCCTGGCTTGCAAGCCAATGGAACCGCTGCATCGGCTTCAACACGAATGTCTTTTTGCCTTCGTAGATCCGAAGATTCCTGTCGAAGTAAACCCACTGGGCCCGCTTCGTTCGGATGCGCTTCCTGATCCTCTCCATGTCCACACCCGTGGCGTCAGCGGCGGGAACAATCTCAATTTCTCGGGCCGCCCCCTCGCCAGGCTTCAGATCGATCCGCACCATGCCGGATGCGGCACTGTGAACGATGTCCACCTTATGCCGCTTGGGGGAAACGCCTTCGAGGAAGGCATCCAGGCAGTCCTTCAGCGCGTTGGCATACGCTCGAAGGTCCGCCGTTGTGGGGGGGGCGACGGCGATCTTCCCCGTCTTGCCATCGTTCAATTCGAGCCGCACCCGGACCAGGTCTTGCACGAGCAGGCGATCCGTCGCCCGCAGGCCGAGAGCCTCGTAGGTTAGATCATTCAGTTTGCCCAACAACTCCGGCGAAACGGCGGCCGAACCGGCGTTCCCTTCGAGAAGCGGATTCCTTGCCTTTTGCCGCTGCTGGAAGACTCGTTTGGTTTCACCCACCAGGCGCCCATGAAGATCTACCCAGGCAGCCATGTTCCGCCGAATGGCCTCGATGGGCACCGGCATATTTCGGAGGGCGGCCAGAGTGGCAACACCCCGCTTCACGCCGAACTGGGACGAGGTCAAGAACTGATGGTAGAATGCGAAATCCGAGCTCAGATAAAGCGAGAGGGCCTTCAGCAGATCCCGGTCGTCTGTGGGGCTGACGATCCCGATCTGACGCGGGGGGACGATAAGGAAGTCGTCCATATAGACGGCGAAATTCCGCGCGGCGCTGACGATGACATGAGGGGGCCGGCACACCGACATCGCCAAAACCACTCGCCCCTTCCTGCCGTGGTCCATTTCCGGGGGTATCGATTCAATGGCTTCTTCCGGGAACGCGAAGAAATCGCCAAGGCCCGTCAACTTCTTGACATTAAGGATCGTCTTGCCGGCGGCGATCGGAACACGCTCCAATTCGCGATGCTGCCCGGATGGTGCCCGTAACTGAAGGCCCTCGGCAATTCCAAAGATGCCGTTATCCTCCAGGGTACTCAAGGAGGTATTCCGTTTACGCAAGGCGCGAAGCAATCTGGCGTCAGCCCCCGATCCCCATGTCGCCAGTTTCCAAGGCAAGGCGTCTCCCTCGATCACGTCTTCCAGGGCAAGGTTCCGTATTTCGCTGGCATTGATTACCAGGCTCCAGGCCTCGTTGCGTTTCCCCTCGGCCACGGGGCGCGTAGCTTCCTGGTTGGCGACAAGGGGGCTATAGGTCATGATGGTTTCTTCGGCCGGAGAAAGATCATCGTTCCCTGGCCGAGAACAGTAGAAGAAGGCGGCGGCGGGGGCACGGGACCGCCCGACGGCTAACACTTCGGCGAGGTTGGCGAAGTTCGCTACCGCGTGGACCTTCATCTGGCGGAAGAACTGGCTTCGGAATTCCCTGGCCGGGTCTTCGAAGAGGGTCATGGCGGGCAGGAACAGGGCGATCCGACCGTCCTGGGCCAGATAGTCGGCCGCGCGCCACGCGAAAGCACGGGCCAACTGGTTGCTGCCAACGGGCCTTTCCTTGGCGTTTTGGGATATCCATTTCCAGGCGGGTTGGTCCTGGCTGTCGGGTTTCGGGCTCACCTGTTTCCAGGGCGGGTTGCCGACGATCCACGACGCTTTCCGAGAGAGCAACAGGTTGTGCCAGTCGCCCTCGTCGAAGAAGTCGCCGCAGAAGATGTTCTGGTTCCGCAAGGTCGGCAAGCTTGGCGGCCTGCCGGGCTCGCCCGTCTCGAGATCGGGCGGTTCAACATTGTCCAGCAAGGTCAGGATCAGGCTCAATTCCGTCACGCTGCAGGCGTCGTCATCCTTGTCGACCCCGAATACGTGGTCTTTGAGCAACTTGCGAAGGTCGGCGGGGGTTGGGCGTCGCCCTTTGCCGTGGGGGTATTCCTTCTCGATGAGGCGCCGGTAAGACTGGACGAGGAAGGCCCCCGATCCGCAGGAGGGATCGAAGATCCGCATGCCTCTCTGCAGGGGCCGTTGTTCTTCCAATTCCGCCAGCATGAAATTCACCACCGGAATGGGCGTGTAGTACGCGCCGGCCGCCCGCCCGCGCGAGACCTCGCCTCCGGCTTCCGGGGCGTGCAGGAACTGCTCGTACACGATGGAAAGCGTTTCAATTGGGATATAGGAGAAGTCGTAGGCCTTGAAGTCCAGGTGGAGTTGCCACGTCTTGTCTTCCTGCAGTTCGTCCCCGGCGAACGTGGCGGCGACCCGCCGAATGTGGTCGGCACTTGGGGCATTCGGCCCCCGGAGTTTCAGGGGGAAGACCGATCCATTGAGCCAGCTATCGAGTCTGTCCACCACTTCGCGGACACCGTCAATCGTAGCGTCACGTCCAAAGACCTGGGTCTGGAGAATGCCCCATCTTTTCAGTTTCGCCGAAGAGAGGATGTCACGGTCCCGAAGGTAATGAAGGTAGACGTACTTGCCGATCAGAGCGTGCGAAAAATCGCGATTCAGTCCGCCCTGGTCCTGCAGCCACCCATCCAATTCCTTCAGATTGTTCAGTAATCGCCAATCGACTCGGTGCTCGGGGCAAATATGTTGGCCCCACGCCCGCCACGCACTGCCATCGTCAATGGCTTCGGCGTTGAGAGTGTCAACAATCCTGTCCATGTCAACACTGCCGAAGGCTTTCACAGCCCGGGCGACATCAGCATGAGGATCTCGGTCTGTCCCGCAGGAGAACCCCGGGTACGCGCGGACGGTTGTGGGGCTACATACCAGAAGGAATGGGACGGCGCTCTGGTTCCAGACAAGCCGGTGGACCCTGGCGGCATCGTCTTCCGTGTTGGCCTGACAGACATATACGACTGGAACGACGGGGGAGTCGCCCTCTCGAAGGACGTATACCCCTCTCAAACTACATCGTGGCTTTGCCGCCTGCCGAAAGATGTGCGCGTGGTCGACCGCCAAGCCAAAGTCCCTGGCAACGAGGAAGCTCCTCGAATTGTGGTACCCCAGTTTCTTGAGCAGGCCGCTCAATTGCATCTGTTCCGCACTCCTTGGGGCTTTGCCGCGCGCTTGTGGATACGGGACCACCGGTGCTTGCCTTTCCCGCAGATCCGTGGCTGTGCATCGCGGAGCATCCCCGACATCGAGTCATTCGCCACGTTTTTTTTTCGGCTACCTTTGCCCGATCCCTTGACCCGCATCCCCGGAACTCAAGGGCGGGTGGGGCGGGTCAGGAGGGCGTCGAGGGAGAGGCGGCCGGGGCCCTGGAGGAGGAGGAAGAGGCAGGCGAGCCACATGCTGAGGTCGGTGCGGGCTTCGTGGGCCATGCTCCAGAAGCCGTAGTGGGGGAGGCGGGGGAGGGAGAAGAGCCAGAAGGCGTGGCCCAGGAGGATGGGGAGCTTGGTGGAGACGAGGGCGGTGGTGATGTTGATCCAGAGGGCCGGGGCGGCCGGGCGGGTGAGGAGGCCGATCAGGACGAGGGCGCCGGCGATGATTTCGACGGCCCCGACGAAGGGGCCCATGACCTCCGGGGAGGGGATGCCGATGTGGGCGAAGCGCCCGGCCCCCAGTTCGCCGGGCAGGAGGAACTTCAGGATGCCCTCGGACAGGAACACCCACCCGACGAGGAGGCGGATCAGCACGGTGGCGGCTGGGGCGCGGGTGCTCAGCAGGCGGTGGAGGGTTGGCATGGCGGTTCCTCGGCCCGGGGGTTTCTGGCGGCCCGGGCGGAGCGGGGCGAGTTACTTGGGCGGCACGAGGTCGCAGGCGTCGGGGGGCATCCAGTGGGCGTCCTGGCCTTTCCATTTGACGTTGCAGCCGATCGGGTTGGTCAGGGGCACGGCGGGAGTCTTGCCCGCCAGCACGGCGTCGAGGGCATCCCGGAGTTCGTGGGTGGTGGCCTGGAGGGGGTCCATGGGGCTGTTGTCCAGGCGGCCGGTGTAGCGGAGATGGAGGGAGGAGTCGAAGAGGAAGAAGTGCGGGGTGCGGAGGGCGCCGTAGGCTTTGGCGACGGACTGGGTGTCGTCACGCACGTAGGGGAAGCGGAAGCCCCTGGCCCGGGCGCGTTCGACCATGTGGGGGAAGGAGTCGGTCGGGTGGTTGTCGGTCTCGTTGGAGTTGATGGCGATCATGGCCAGGCCCTTGGGGGCGTAGTCGGCCAAGAGGGCGTTCATCCGGTCTTCCGAGCCGATGACGAACGGGCAATGGTTGCAGGTGAACGCGACGACGAGGGCGCGGGCCCCGGCGAAGTCGGCGAGGGAGTGGGTCTTGTTGTCCACGCCGATCAGGTGGAAGTCCGGGGCGGCGGAGCCGAGGGGAAGGGTGAAAGACATTGGATGTCTCCTTTCGGGAATCATTATAGGAGGAACAAACCCGTCGCGACAGGAGGGAGGGAGGGGAGGGAAGAAAACTTCGCGAAACCGCAAGCGGTTGGAGAGGGAATCAGAGGGGGAGAGGGGAATCAGAGGGGGAATCAGACTCGGGTGTTATTCATCTGTTGGATCCGTGTAATCCGCCCGCCTTCGGCGGGTCCGTGGACGGATCGTTCCGACGTCACGTCGACGACACCCCGTTGTACCCGTCGACGATCCGGCGGAGGTCGGCGATTCTCGCGATGCGGTGGTGGGGGCGGATCCGCCCGCCGACGTATTTGTCCAGCGGGTCCTTGAGCACGGAGATCATCCCCGCCCGATGGCTGCCGCGGATGTCGGTCGTCAGCAGGTCGCCCACGAACAGCGTGGCCGCGGGGGGCAGGGCGGTGCGTTTGGCGGCGATCTGAAAGATCGCCTTGTCCGGCTTGCGGTGCCCCACGTCGCAGGAGTACACCCGGACGGGCAGCAGGTCGAGCAGGCCTTCTTCGCGGAGGTGGCGGTCGAGAACCTGGCCGGGCACGAAGGTATTGCTGACGGCCCCGAGGACGAGCCCGTCGCGGCGGAAGCTCTCCAGCGTGGCCGCCAGGCCCGGTTCGATCGTCGCGACATCCCGCAGCGGGCGATACCACAGCCACGCCAGTTCGTGGACCTGCTCGAGGGTGAGTTTGTAGTTCATCTCCTCGTGCAGCCGTCCGATCAGGTCGAGGGCGCTGAACTCGCGCCCGGTGAGGTAGCTCTTGAAGTACGACCAGCGGATGGCCCAGAGCTGCTTGCGGTGGTAGCGGGCGAAGCGGGGGACGGGAAGCCCCCAGGCCTGGAGCTGGTCGTGGGCGAGTTTGGCGCCGGCCTGGAAGAGGGCGGGCACGTCGATGGCGCCGAAGTCCAGCAGCGTGTCGCCCAGGTCGAACAGGATTCCTTGGATACGTTTTGGCACAACGAGCCTCATCGGGCCGGCATGGCGTCTGGGAGAGTATACCGGCTGTTCGGGCAAAGTCAAAAACCCGCCCGCTTTTCCCGCCAAAGGCCTTGCGTCGGCGTAGGCTTTCCTGTAGTCTACGGCACTTCCGTGCCGGGCCCGGGGCCTGACGCGGCGACTTCGACCGTTAACTTGACAGGCTGGCGAATCAGCGGAGCGTAGAGAATGGCTGACTATAAGGACCTCGATCGTAAGGTCATCAAGCTCTCCAAGCAGATCGTGAAGATGTGCACAGCCGCCGGCAGCGGACACCCCTCCAGCGCCCTGGCCCTGGTGCACATCACGACGGCGTTGATGTACCGCGTGATGCGGTACGACCCGAGCAACCCGTGGAACGCCGCCTCCGACCGGCTGGTGCTCTCCGAGGGCCACGCCGTGCCCGTGATCTACGCCGCCTACTGCGAGCTGGGCGGGGCCGCCGGCACCAAAGACCTGCCCATCAACCTCACCTTCGCCGACTGCCTGACCCTCCGCGAGGGCTCCAGCTGCCTGGACGGGCACCCGAATCCCGCGCGGAAGTTCCCGTTCTTCGACGCCGCGACCGGCTCGCTGGGCCAGGGACTCTCCGTCGCCGCCGGCCTGGCCGGCGCCGCCCGCCTGGACCGCTCCGACAAGAAAATCTTCTGCCTCGTCGGCGACGGCGAGGCCCGCGAAGGCCAGATCTGGGAAGCCATTGACTTCATCGTCGACCACAAGCTCACCGCCGTCCGCACGGTCTTCAACTGCAACGGGCAGGCCCAGAGCGACTACGTCTCGCCCCAGCAGTCCGCCGAGACCCTCGCGGCCAAGCTTGCCGCCTACAACATGGACGTGCGAGTCATCGACGGGCACAACTTCGAGCAGATCTTCGAGGCCCTGACGGCCAAGGCCGGCGACAAGCCCATCGCGATTATCGCCAAGACCGTCAAGGGCTGGGGCGTGACTGAACTGCAGAAGCACACCTACCACGGCAAGCCGCTGACGGAAGCCCAACTGCCCCAGGCCTACGCCGACCTGGACGCCAAGGCCGCCGAGTTGGGCGTCGCCGACGTCGAGGACGGCCCGGTCGCCAAGCTGACCACCCCGGCCGTCCCCAAGGCCATCGAACGCATGCGGCGGATTTCCGCCGGTCCGTTCGCCCAGGCCCTGACGACCGCCGGGTACGCCAAGGCCCTCGAGGCCAAGGCCCTGTCCACCCGGCAGGCGTACGGGGCGGCCCTGCTGGCGCTGGGGACCGACGACCGCATCGTCGCCACCGACGGCGACGTCAAGAACTCCACCTTCGCCGACCTGTTCGCCAAGAAGTACCCCGAGCGGTTCTTCGAGGCTCGGATCGCCGAGCAGAACATGGTCTCGGCCGCCGTCGGGCTGGCCGCCGGCGGGAAGATCCCGTTTGCGTCCACCTTCGGCAAGTTCTTCACCCGCGCGTACGACCAGATCGAGATGGCGACCATCACCAACGCCAACATCAAGATGGCCGGCTCGCACAGCGGCGTCTCGCTGGCCTCGGACGGGCCCAGCCAGATGGCCCTGAGCGACCTGGCCTTCTTCCGCGCCTTCGCCCACGCCAAGCGAGTCGACGGCCAGCCCGCCTGCCGGCTCTTCCAGCCCTCCGACGCCGTCAGCGCCTTCAAGCTCACCGAGATGATGGCCAACACCGACGGCATGTGCTACATGCGGACCCACAGGCCCACCGTGGCGTTCCTGTACGACGAGAGCGAATCGTTCGGCCCCGAGGGCTACAAGCACCTCATCGACGGGCAGGACCTCGTCATCGTCGCCAGCGGGTACATGGTCTCCATCGCCCAGCAGGCCATTACGCTGCTGGAAGAGACCGCCGGGCTTTCCGCCGGGCTGGTCGACGTCTACGCCATGCCCCTCCAGACCGACGAGATCCTGCGGATCGGCGATGATTGTCGCGGGCAGATTCTCGTCCTCGAGGACAACTACCTGGGCGGCTTCGCCGACGAGATCACCCGGGCCGCCGCCGCCAGCGATTACGGGCTCATGGTCACCACCATGTTCGCCGACCACGCCCCCAAGAGCGCCAAGACGCCCGAGGAAACCCTCGCGATGTGCGGCCTGTCGCCCCAGGACATCGTCGCCACCGCCCAGAAGATGTTCGATCAGTCCGCCTGAGTCGGTCTATCTCCGACTCTCACAATCTGTTTGTCCCCCGTCAATCGGGACTCCTCTCACGGGAGTCCCGTATTTTTTCTCTTCTTCTCCTCATCCCGCCCACGCGTTCGAAAGTCCGGGGTCTTCCGTCGCGGCTTGCCGCTCGGCGTCCCTGCCTCCTCCCTCCCGCGTCCCAAGTACCCCCAAAACCATCTGTCCGTCTCCTCCCAAACCGTAACTACTTTCCCTCCCACCCGTTGCCATTTCTCCCGTTTCCCTCCCCCTCCGAAAACAGGTACTCATCGGGTACTCAACAGGTACTTCCCGGGTACCTGACGGGTACTTCCCGGGTACTCAACAGGCACTTGCCGGGTACTCGCCGGGCACTTCCCGCGGCGGGGTAATTCGTGAGTCGTGAATCGTAATCCTGTCACCGGGCGGGTTAAAACCGGCCAGTGGTGGGCGGGTCAAAACCGGCCAGTAGTTCTTTCTGCTGTATAGCTCATTTCTCCGGTTCCTGACAAGCTTCTTGTTCCGGCGTATTCTTCCCGGGACGGGTCTTGGCCGG
>JAPLNA010000075.1 GCA_026693065.1 Planctomycetota bacterium | reverse complement strand
GGCCCACGCCCGCACTGCACCGGCGGACACGCCCGCGCCCACGCCACCGCCAACAGCCTCGAGAACGACCAGCTCCGCGTCACCTTCGACCCTGTCGGCCAGGTCACGAGCGTTTTCGACAAGCCCGCCGGTCGCGAACTGCTGGCCGGGACGAGCAACGTCTTCCGCATGTTCAAGGACATCCCCATCAGCTTCGACGCGTGGGACATCGACAGCACGTACATGGCCAACCCCGTCGACCTGGGCAAGGGGCCGGCGACGATCGAGGTTCTCTCCACCGGCCCGCTGGTGGCGACGCTACGGGTGACCCGCAAGTTGAGCGAGTCGACGTTCACCCAGGAGATCTCCCTCCGCCGCGGCGCCCGCCGGGTGGAGTTCGCCACCGTGGCCGATTGGCGCGAAAAGCACAAGATGCTCAAGGTCACCTTCCGCCCGGACATCCACGCCGACAACGCCCTGCACGAGATCCAGTTCGGGCACCTGAGCCGGCCCAACCACTTCAGCCGTCAGTACGACGCCGACCGCTTCGAGGTCGCCCAGCACCGCTGGACGGCCCTGATCGAGGAAGGCCGCGGCTTCGCCGTCCTCAACGACTGCAAGTATGGCGTCAACGTCCTGGGCAAGGACATCAACCTGACGCTCCTCCGCAGCCCGATGGCCCCGGACGAACAGGCCGACCAGGGGCGGCAGGAATTCACCTACGCCTTCACCGCCTGGACGGGCCCGCTGGCCACCAGCGACCTGGTCCGCCAGGGCTACGAGCTCAACGTGCCCGCCCTCATCGTCGGCGGCAACGGCGGAGAGAAATCCCTCTTCGCCCTCGATGCGGCCAACATTATCATCGAAGCCGTCAAGCCCGCCGAGGACGGCTCGGGCGACATCGTCGTCCGCCTCTACGAGTCCATGCGGACGGCCACGACGTGCGCCCTGAGCACCCCCCTGCCCGTCCGTTCAGCCGAGTTCACCAACATGCTGGAAGAGCCCCAGGCCCCGGCCGCCCTCGCCAACGGCGCGGTCGCCCTGTGCTTCCGCCCCTTCGAGATCAAGACCGTGCGGCTGAAGCTCTCGTAGGCGCAGGTCAGCCCGGCGACAGGAGAAAAGGCCATGCACTTACAGAGTAGTTGGGGGGGACGGCGTCGCTGCGGCGCCCCGGCCGCCGCCCCTCGCCTGCGGGGCCTGACGTGTCGCCAGTGCGGCCAGCAGTATGCCTACTCCGTCTCTCGCGACGGGGGAGGACTCTTGAGTCTCGGGGCAAACCGGGATCTTGCCGTCAGTCGTGACATGGAGTTCCTGCGGCAACCCGGCCGCAAGATCGACCTGGTCCCTTGCCCGCAGTGTCACGCCCTCTCGCCGGAGATGCTCGCCGAGGGGCGGCGGCGAAGCCTTCGCCGCGTCCTCTGTTTCGCGCCGGTTGCCCTGGCCTTGCTGGGGGCGGGAATCCACCTGCTGGCCGTCGGGCGATCCCGGTCGGCTGCCGCGGCCCTCGGGGCAGCCGCCGTGATCCTGCTGGGCTGGCTAAAGGTTTCCTACGACGCCCGTCGCCAGGCACTGCCCTCGCTCACGCCGGCTCCCGACGCCGACCCGTCCCGGCACGCGGGCGTCTGGACCCGCCAGAACCTGGAAGAACTTGCCGCCGCCAATCCTCGCATAGACCTTGCCGACGCCCTCCTCGACTGGGAGCGACAGGGCACTGCCCCCCAGTAATTCCCCCCGCGCCGCGGGAAGAATCGTACACCGGCCATCGTCCCATCGCCTCTCACGCCCTCGGCATCGCCGGGGGAATCCCCAATGGCTGCTGTGCTCGCCGGGCTTTTCGCCGCTTGAAGAACGTCAGGAGGATGACCCCCACCGCCAGGATCACCCCGCCGAACATGCCGCCCATGCAACCGAAGATCGTAACGAGCAACTGTTTCATGAAATCCCCTCCGACGGACAGGACGGCCGGGGCGTTCGTCCCGGGGGCAGAGATCGTGCCCGTCAGGACGTACTCGCCCGGCTCGGTGATGTCGAACTGAAAGATCCCCACGCCGGCCCGCCCGCCCAGGCTGTAGTGGGCGCTCATGTTCACGGGCGCCAGGGCTACCGTTCGCCCTGTCTTGCTCGCCTTCAGCACGCACTCCAGCCCCGCCACGCCCCGGGGGTTCGAGTAGACCTTGCCGCCGACGACGCTCTGATATTCATGGAATATCATGTAATGCCCCGGCTGCGACAGCGTCAGCCTGCCCTCCCCCGGCACGACCACCTGCTGCATGTCGTCGGTCACCGACATGATTCGCTGGACCAGGAAGACCACGGAGAAGATGGCGCCGGCCACCGCAATGCCCGCTCCGACGAGATACCACCACCAACTGGGGCCCGCCTGGCAGTCGGGCGTCATCGTTTCCAGGTTGCCGATCTTCATGTGCCGCTCCTTCCCGCAATGCCTGACGTGTCACATCTGCTTTGCCACCGCCGCGAGCCATTCGCGGGCCATCAACTCATGACCGGCCGGCATCGGGTGTATGCCGTCCCACAACCAATACTCGGCCGGGGCGTCTTGGCAGGCTGAGTCAAACACCGCCTGGTTTCGCACGACGACGGCGTGAAACTCCCGCGCCAGGCGGTCGACCACCTCGATACGGCTGTCGATGTCCGCCCGCAATTCCTTCCACCGGTCTTTCCTCGCCCCGACGGGCAGCACGAAGGGATGACAAAGCACGAACCGCGTCTTGGGCAACGCCGTTCGCGTCTCTGACAGCATCTGCCGGTACACCGTTTCGTACCGGGCGGTCGGCACGCCCGTCTCCGCGTCGTTCACGCCGATCAAGACGCTGAGCACATCCGGGGCCAGGGCGATCGTGTCTTCCTTCCACCGCGCGTGCAGGTCGACCACGGTATGCCCGCTGCACCCGCGATTATGAAACCGCAGGCCCAGGTCCGGCCTCTCGGCCGTCAGCCTCGTGGCGATCAGGAACACATACCCGTGCCCCAGTATATGATTGAGGTCCTCGCTCCGTCCCCTGGCCCCGTCGGTGATCGAATCGCCCTGGAACAGAATCGTGGTATTCTTGGCGAACATCTTTTCCATCAATCCTTTCACGCCGACACCCGGCCATCCGCGACGCTTTTCTGCCCCGATGGTACGCCCCGGTTTGCCGAGCGGTCAAGCACGGACCGCCGGCACTCATCGCCGGGTGCCATGCTTCTACGCGCAGCGGAGGGTGCTCGTGATCGACCGTGATGATCCCAATGGCTAAAGCCCCCGGCACGGCCGGGGGACCGGGGCCACGGGTGCCTCGGGCTCACGATCAACACTCGGGCCGACGCACCCGGCCAGGCCCACGAACGGCATCCCCCTGCGGTGCAGGGGGCTTGTTCCCCGCGGTTTTTGCGGTTTTCTCCGTTCTTGTTGTCTGTAATCTCTGAATCCCATAATCCTGAAATCCCTTTCTCTCGTACCTCCGGCCGCCGCGTGGGCCCCGACGTGTTTGGCCGCGAGAAAGAAGGCCTGCCTGCAGCGTCTGGAAATAGACAGGGGATGAGTCACCCAGACCGGGGCTTGATTGTTCCGGGGCGCGGGGGTTTACTGTGGACGGCCCGCCCGAGGATGGGCGGCGCACTGGGAAAGACTGGGAACCCGCGTGACGGAATTCATGATCATAGCGGCGGTGGCGGCGGCGGTTCTGGCGGCGGTGGTCGCCGGGCGCTACCTGCGGGGGGCCAGGGACAAGGCCCTCTATCGCTGGGCGAGGCGCTACGGGCTGCGGTACAACCTCGACGCGTACAACGACATGGAAGGGCGATACCCCGAGTTCGCCTGCCTCCGCCAGGGCTTCACCCGCTACGCCGACAACATCATCGACGGACGCTGGGGGAAACGGCGGATCCTGGCCTTCGACTACCACTACGCGATCAACGCCGACAACCGCCTGCCGAATCTCTACCGGACGTTCTCCGCCGTCGTGCTCGAGGGCGACCGCCCGCTCAAGGACCTGCTCATCCGACCCGAGACCCTCGCCGACAAGGTCAGCGCGTTCTTCGGGTTCGAGGACATCGACTTCGAGTCCGCCCAGTTCAGCCGCGAGTTCTACGTCCAGGCCGCCGACCGCAAGTGGGCCTACGACGTCATCCACCCGCGGATGATGGACCTGCTGATGAACTCGCCTCGCTTCTCGATCCAGATGGGGCGGCAGTACGTGATCGCCTGGACCTCCCGCCGCTTCTCGCCCAACCAGTTCGCCCAGGCCGCCGGCCTGATCGCCGGAATCCTCGACGCCCTACCCGAATACCTCCCACAACGGGCCGACCCGGGCCCGGAGGCCCTGACGCCATGACACCACTGGCCGCCGGATCGTTGCCCATCGGATTGTACGTGGCCATCGCCCTGGCCGCGGTGGCCCTGCTGTGGCTGGGCGGCACGTTCAACGGGCTCGTCCGCATGCGACAGCACGTGTGGGAGAGCTGGTCGGACGTGGACACCGAGCTGAAACGCCGCTACGACCTGATCCCGGCCCTGGTGGCCGTCGTGAAGGGCTACGCCGCACACGAGCGGGGGGCGTTGGAGGCGGTGATCTCGGCCCGGGCGGCCGCGGCGGCGTCCCTGGGCTCCCCCGCCCGCCAGGCCCTCGACGAAAACGCCTTCGTCCGCGCCCTCCGCGGGCTGTTCCTCGTCGCCGAGCACTACCCGCAACTCAAGGCCAACGCCAACTTCCTCTCGCTCCAGCAGGAGCTGGCCAACACCGAAGACCGCATCCAGGCCGCCCGGCGGTTCTACAACGCCAACGTCCGCGACCTGAACACCCGGATCGGCATCTTCCCCTCGAACCTCGTCGCGGGCGTCTTCGGCTTCCGCGAGGCCGAGTTCTTCGAAGTCGAATCCGCCGGCGTCCGGGCTGTCCCGGTCGTGCAGTTGGGCCAGCAGGGGTGAGCGGAGAAGGAACTGGGAACGAGGAACTGGGAACGTGGAACTGGGAGCTAGGAACTGGGAACGAGGAACCGGGAACTGGGGTGGAGGGCCGAGATCTTCCGCTCACCCGGCCAGGACGACGCCGGCTTGCTTCTTCTTGCGGGCCAGGGCGTAGAGTTTTTTCAGGGCCTCGGGGCCCGGGCGCAAGGCCCCGCACTCCCATCGCGACACGGTCAGCTTGTTCCGCCCGATCAGCCGCCCCAACTGCCCCTGGGTCAGCCCCATCGCTTCCCGCAAGGCCGCCAGGTACGCCGGGCTGGGCGCCGGTTGCGCCGCCACGGCCAGCGCCCTCACGCGATCCAGAAACTGCACGCCCTCCAGCGTGAAAGCCAATTCCCCGCCCCGGTCCCGGGTGGCCATCCTCGCGGGCACCTCCACGAACACGCTCCGCCCGTCCGCGAGTTTCATCGTATACGGAATGCCCGGGTCCGGCCACTTCGCCTGCCTCCCCTGTCCGGCCCGCCGGATGCTCTTGGTCTTTCGTTGCATGGCCATCGTGTTATTCCTCAAACCCAGTATATGTCCAACCACACGCGGATGCTAACACGCCTGTGCCCCTATCGATCGGACAACGGGGGGCACCCATGGGCGAGCCATTCGAGCAACTCCGTTCTCGACCAGAGGAGCGTGTCCCCTGTCGTGATCGGCCTGGGGATTCGTCCGGTCTCACTCATCCTGATAACGTAAACTGGCGTAGCTCCAAGCATGGCCGCCACCGCCTGCGCATCGATGTTCTGGTACTCCATTTGTTCTTCTCCAATGCACGGCAATGTCTTGGCAGGTCAACCGATCCCTGCACTTGCCCTGCATTGAAACTTCCGGCAAAACACGCCCTTATGCTGGAAACGCTCCGAGTACAACTGTGTGAAGCAACCTCTTCTCAAATGCGATCTTGCAACGGCAGACAAAACTTGGCAGCGAGCGCCTCAAGCTTGTCCAGTATGCCCTTTGTCGGATATGTCGGACGGCAAAGCTCTCATCCCGTCCTTTTCCAACAGCTTTTGCCAGATCAATCCTTCGGGCGATTTCGCAAAGGCTTTGACCACATTTGCCCCAGTCGGAGAAATGGCCCAACGCTCAAGGGCCTTGAGGTTCGTCTTCTCTGACTTGCCCTGGCTACGTTTATCCAGGCCGATTTTCAGCAGGCCCGCAACCTGCCTGCGTGTCGCCCTCTCACCCTTGGGGCGTTTTCCGTTGAACACAAGCAGCAACACAACCTTTGCCCGCCAGGTTTCCTCGTCTACGCTCATGCGCCGATGATGGCGCGTCGAACCTTTGGCCGGATTCCCGCTGCCGGCCCCCTGTACCCCCGCGCATTGTTCTCGACGGAGTGTATCCGCTCTACGCATCGCGCCGCAAACAATCGGCTCAAACCTGGATGGCCCCTCCTTGCCAAACACAATCGTCAACCGATTCCCATTCCGCTCGCTCTTAACCGGTTCTACGACCCCGGAATCTAGAATTGCCTGCCCGCTTATTCCGGCCTCCGCCGCCTTCTCTTGCCACCACCTAGTCTGCACGGCTGAATCCGCCTCCATGTCGGGTGGCGGGTCCCCCGCCCATCGCCGCTTCCATGATTCATCAAGTATGGGCTTGACCCTTGCATATGTGTCAAGAAAACGCTTCGCTTCTGCCCGTTCGGCCTCGGATGTTTCCCACTTCACGCCTACGCGGGTCCGCTTCCTTGCCGCCATGCTTCACCTGCTTTCTTCGGGTCGCCCCGGCGGATCCGCCGCAGGTGAGAAGCGGGCTCAGCCGGGACGCTTGGCGGGTGTACGACCCGCCATCCCGATGCACCCAATTATCCGGCCCGGCCGCGTAATTCCAAGCGAACTTCACCAAAGTTTTTGTTTCCATCGTCGGCAGTCACCCGTCCGCCCTTGCACGATGGGCGGCGCGGGCCGTATAATTCGATAACGTTACGCATCTCTGGGCTGTTGGCGAAAGGCATCTTTGGAAACACGTAGGCGGGAGTAATCGACATGGCGAGCATTCGCGTTGTGGGAGCCTTCGGGCCGTTTGTTCTCAGGCATCACGCCCTGACACTTTGCTTTTGCGTCGGTGCACTGTGCGCCCCGGCGTTGGGCGACAAGATCTTGGCCAAAGGCAACTACGCCGTGCAGGTTGACAAGATTACGGGCTTCCAGAAAGGGGCTGTCATATACCTGACTCCATCCGGTCGGGAGATGGACAAACCCCTACGAGATATCCTCCAGATAACCATTGACGGCCAGGATGCCTTCAATCAGGCCGAACAGTTGCGGCGCAAAGACAAGGCGGCCGATGCAGCCGAGCTCTACGATACGGTGATTTCCGGCGAGGCCCCGCCGTGGGTCATCGAAATCGCTCGCTCCCGCAAAGCAGACTTGATGGAACAACCGGGGCAGGCAGCGTCAAAACCCGAGAAACCATCCGCTCGGAAGCAGCCGCCCCAGACCGAATTGGATCGGCTGCGGGAGGAGAACAGACTACTCAAGGCGCGTATCGAGGCGGCAGAATCCAAGAAGGCGGAAGGACAAACCAAACCAGGGACCCCTGAAACCCGGCCCACTGCGACACCCGACCCGAATGCCATCTGGCGGGTCATATCTGCTTTCGTTGGCGCGCTCGACGAGGCCAACAAGGGAACAGCCCTCCAAAAAGAAACGCAAACCAGGAGAGCTATCGACGCCGCAAAGGCCAACCTTGCGTCTACGACATTTGTCTTGTCTTACCCCATCCGTGACGTTGCAAAGCAAAACCATGTCTTTGTTGTCACACTCGATCCGCCGCTCGGGGTGGACAAGGTTGCCGGGGGCATTAGCTACTATAGTCAGACAGCCTTGCACATTTCTGAATCTGAAGCACTAGCCATCAAGTCTGGCGATATCCTCTCGATTCGTTGCAGGATGAGATTGCTGGAGCACCGAGACAACGCAGCGCCAAAGGATGTATTCCTCCTTGTATTGAATGAATACCGGGAGAACGAATGCCGGTTCGTCACAGGGGAGTACAGGTATTCAGTTGCACCGGCAAAGAATACCGTCCCATCTGTCGTGGGCGCTTCCATAGACGAGGGATCAAATCCGATACCTGATACCACAACGACGAGACCTGAATCCAAGCCAAGCAGCGTTGTTACTTGCGAACAAGTCTTGCCGCTCTTGCTGGCGGGCCTGGCCAAGGCGAAGAATGCCGGGACAACCCTCGGGAACAATGAGCAGATGAAGGCAGTTGCCGCAGATGTAAATGCCATGCTCTCGAAGGGAACCCTTGAAATCTCGTACCCAATACGTGACATAGTCAAGTTGCCAAAGGGATATCGAGTGGATCTCGCCGCCCCATCTGGTTGGCCTAAAGGCTACGGCGGTCAGCCTACAAAGGACGGTAACTACTTTCAGTACCGTTCGCAGTTAGAAATCTTCCTTCCGGAAGCCGACGCACTCAAAGTGAAACCTGGTTGGTTGCTAACAGTCCGAGCCCGATGCAAGGTTGACTGCGTGGCGTATGGTGGAGGGGATTCGGAGAACGGCGTTCTCAATCTCATTGATGTTTCCACGGAAGGCGGTGACGGTTTCACTGCCCGTTTCAAGATACGGACCTCCGAAGCCACGTATGCGGTTCATCCTGGAAAAGTTGAGAACAAGTAGATTCCATGGGCTATGTCGACGAGCATGTGCCCCTATCAGCCCGTTGAAGAAGTCGCCTTCTTCACGACGGGGTTCACGCCGCCGCGCTGCCGGCGGTTTCTGTCGTCGGAGGGTTCGGGATCAGGCAGAACCGGTCCCAACGGGTCCAAAGCGTTCCTACGGGCCTGAGAATCGCGTCAAGGACGGCCAAAATGGCGAGGCAGGGGCTGGGAGGTATCTTAGCCCGTCAGGGCGATTGGTAGATAGCCACGGCTGCGAGGCCGTGGACCGCCAGGCCCGTCCCAATTACATCCGGACGAGACCAGGAGAGCAGTAGAGCAGGTGAGCAGTAGACGAAACGGTCGGGTAGTAAGCGGGTTGTCACAAATATCATCGATCCAGTGATTTATTCTGGCGTCAACCTCCGCTGGGGCAATGGGTTAGTGGTGCGTGGGGCGGGCTTCCGAGTTCTCCGAGTGCGCAGGCGAAAAAATTCTGGAAATAATTCGGCGCGTTGCGGGGAAATGAGTTAGGGAACGGAGGGGGGCGAATGAGGGTGAAAAAGGTTGTGGATTTACCATGTATTATGAATGGCAGGGAGCGCGGCGAACGCCGCGGCTCCCAGAGAGGAGATGGTAGAAAGGTGAGAGTAGAGCGGAAGAGGGAGTGTCACCGGGCGGGTTAAAACCGGCCAGTGGTGGGCGGGTCAAAACCGGCCAGTAGTTCTTTCTG
>JAPLNA010000074.1 GCA_026693065.1 Planctomycetota bacterium | reverse complement strand
GGACAAGGCCCTGATGAACTTCGCCCTGTACGTCGAGACGCTGCAGAAGCTTCTCGACGCGCCGGAGGCCAACGGGCTGGCGAAGGACCGGATCGCGGGGCTGTTGGGCCCCTCCGGCGCTTCGGAAGCCGCTCTTCGGGCCAAGTATGCCCAACTCCTGGCCGCCAACGGGAACGTCAAACCCTACGACTGGGATGACGGCGGAGGGGCGGCCCGGTTCTGCATCCTGGGGGAGGAACCGGCGCTCTTGAAGGTCAACGTTGAACCCGGAAAGCGGTACATGATCCTCGCGGTGGCCGAGCGGAACCTCGCCCTCGCGGTAGCCGTGGTCTCCGGGGCTCCGGAGGTCGATCCGTCACCGGCAAAGGTTGTGGCCGTCGGCCACAAGTCCACCGGCGCCGAACGCTTCTCTCTCTCTTTCTCCGCCCAGACCGCCGGAATCCACGTGATGACGATCCGCAAGGAAGCCGGCGACGAATTATCCCCCCTCGTGATCGGCGTGGTCCGCGAGAAATGACCGGACGAACCCCGCTGTCGGCCTCCGGCCCGGCCGGGGGAATGGCAAAGGCAGCCCCTACATGCGACTCGTTCAACCAACACACCGGATCAGCACAGTTACTCTCCTTCTAACCTCTTCAGGGCATCCTTCGCAAAACGTACCCCATGGGCGGCGGCCTTACGATACCATTTGATGGCCTCTGCCGTGTCCTTCGCGACACCCCTGCCATGTTCGTGCAACAACCCCAGGTTGCACATTCCCTCAGGATCTCCCGCCTCAGCCGCTCTGCGAAACCATTTCGCCGCTTCGGCGGGGTCCGGGGGAATGTCCGGATCGAAATTGTAAAGGACACCCAGGCTATTCATGGCCTCTGGTATACCCCCCTCGGCCGCCATACGAACCAGTCTTTCCCCTTCCCCTGGGTTCCGCGGTACACCCCAGCCCTCCAGGTTTATGAGCCCCAACTCATAAACTGCCCGCTTGTGTCCTTTGGCGGCAGCCTTTCGATACCAGTTCACCGCTTCCTGGTCAGTCTGCGAAACACCCGTCCCGCCCTGGTACATCGTACCGAGCCGGTACATGGCTTCAGCGCTGCCCCCGCTTGCCGCCATTCTCCACCAATGCAGGGCCTCCCTGTAATCTCGAGTGATCCCTTGCCCGGTAGCATACATAAGCCCAATACATTCCATGCCCCCCAAATGACCTTTCTGGGCAGCCTTCGTGAACCATTCCGCAGCAACGGCGTTATCCTGGGGTATACCTGAACCCTCTCTGTACATTTGCCCGATGCAGAACATGGCCGCCGCGTTACCGCCCTCCGCCGATTTGCGGTAACACTCCATCGCCTTTGCGAAGTCGCGAGGCACGTCAATGCCGTTGCGATAGATTTCTCCTTGTCGGAACATCGCACGCGATTCTTCTGCCTTCACGTCCGCGGGACTCGCCTGCGTGGCCGGTGACCACGACACCACGGTTGTGAATTTGGAAACCCAAGTACCCAATGACGTCTTTATGATGGCCTCGTAATCATGTGCGATCGGCATTCCCCCGTCCAAATCATATCGCACCGTACCTTCGTACCAAAACCAGCGTTTCCCTTGCCAGGAAGTCTCAGGGGCTCTTGTACCGCCCTCGTAACTAATCGTGGCGATCCGCCGGCCCCCCGTCGTCTCAACCTTTGCCAACCGACATCGCGCCGCCTCTTTCCTCTCGTATTTCACACTATCCAATTCAAGAATCGCCATCGGCAATCGGCCGAGCCATTCCTCACCAACTCGCACGGGAGTAGGAGGCAGGATCGCCATGTGGGACAGAAGAACCAAGTCCTCGCCCTCTGTCTTACTACCGTCGCCGGGAAAAGGTCCATTTCTCGAGGGCCGGGATTGCCCAACTCCCGGAGAGTCGATCCCCGTAAACCCGCCCAACGCAATCCGTGAGGAGTATGGCATGCCGAGATACGAATTCCGATCCATCCTGTCCGCCCCAAGCAAAGCATCGTTGGCATCAAAGGAGTCCACCTCAAGGATTCTCGTCCCAACACCAGCGCCGGGAGCGGTTCGGCCGAAGTACACCAGTCCGAGTTCGAATTCCTCGGGATTGGGCATGAGGTCTTTCATGTTTGGAGATGGTGACGCCTTACGATAGAGGGAACTATTCGCACGGAAGACAACTCCCGGCGGAAACGCCGGGCCAAATCGGTAGGCGTTCCCTGAAATGCCGTCACTTCCGCACTGGCAACCGACAAGAGCGGTCAGCGCCACTAGCCCGGAAATCAATATGCAGAGACAACGATTCATTGAGTTCTCACACGCGACAATTCCGGACACGGCGAATTCGCATCTCGGCTCCACTCCCAGAAAAGGTCTCCAACTCTTGTTTTGTTTGCCGTCCACAAACAATTCCCCGTGGCCAGGGCCGGCCTGCCCGCCACCGGATTCAGGCGTCCATATCCCATTGCCGAATCCTACTCTTCGGCCTCATGGCCCGTCAAGATTACGGCCCAGCCAACAGCCAATTACCCCGATCAAACCGGGATCGGGGAAGACACAACTCGACTCCGAAGGAAGTGAGGGAGTAGGTGCTGGGTCTTTGGGATGGTTGAAAACAGCGGTCGGCTGCAAGAGTGTGGTGCGAGCCGAACCGAGGGGTTTGACCACAGGGCGATGGCGGTGTCAGTGCGGCTGGGAGGCAGGGGCCGGCGCGGAGGCGGGGGGAGCCGAGAGCAGGCGGTGCATGGCGGCCAGGAGGCGGGGGGTGGGGACGCCGCTGGTCTGGCTGCGGCCCAGGAGGAGAAGGGCGAAGTTGTCGGCGAGGGTCTCGTCGGGGTGGATGATGTAGGAGGTGTTGGCCCCGACCTTGGCGAGATAGGCGATCATGAATCTATCCCGCCGCCGCGCCCGGACAAGCGAATTCTGCGGGATCGAGGGGCGGATTCAATTCTGGACGGGGGGGCGGGCAGAGCGTAGGCTTGGGGGATGCCCGAGCCTGTCCGTGGCGTCGAGCGTTGGCGGAAAGCGAACTCAGGAAGGAGACGGCTGTCATGAACACGAACCGAGTGACGTGGCGCGTGGCGGGTGCGTTTTTTCTGGCGGTGCGGGCCGGGGGGTGCGGGAGGGGCCTGGCGAGGGCGAGGGCGGCGGGGGGCACGTCGGACGTGGTGCTGATCCCCGCGGGCGAGAACAGCGGGACCGACCCGGACTCGGGGGCCTACAGCCTGAAGGTCGGGGCGTTTTACATGGACCGCTACGAGGTGAGCAAGGCCCTGTGGGACGAGGTGTACGCCTGGGCCGTCAAGCACGGGTACGGCTTCGAGAACGGCGGGTCGGCCAAGGCGCCCAATCACCCGGTGCAGTCGATCAACTGGTTCGACGCCGTCCGGTGGTGCAACGCCCGCAGCGAGAAACAGGGCAAGGCCCCGTGCTACCGGCGCGGGGCGGACGTCTACCGGACGGGCCCGAACGACCCGGGCCTCACGGTCGACTGGAACGGGGCGGGCTATCGCCTGCCCACGGGCGCCGAGTGGGAGTACGCCGCGCGCGGGGGGCTCAAGGGCAAGCGGTTCGGGTGGGGCGACACGATCGATCACGAGAAGGCCAATTACTTCGGTTACCCGGCCGGGTTCGCCTACGACAAGGGCGCCGCCGGCCCGGACAAGCGGTTCGCCGTGGGGGAGGAGCCCTACACCGCTCCGGTGGGCAGTTTCCCCCCCAACGCGTACGGGTTGCACGACCTGGCGGGCAACGTGGCCGAGTGGTGCTGGGACTGGTCTCCGGCGGCCCCGAACGCGCACCGGATGGTCCGCGGGGCGGGGTGGTCGTACTCGGGCGACTACGGGCGGCCGGGGTCGTACACGAACAACATCTACCCGGAGCTGATGTCGCATGCGGTGGGCTTCCGGTGCGTGATGACGGCGGAGGGCAAGTTCCAGCCGGCCGCGCCGCGCGAGGCCCCGACGGGGCCGGCCAAACCCCTCAACCTCGCCGACGGGCTGACGGGGTGGAATCTGCTGCCCACGCCCAAGACGATCTCGCTGGCCGGCGGGGAGATGCCCCTGACGGCCCAGGGGCGCATCGTGGCGACCGACGCGAGC
Organism: Planctomycetota bacterium; assembly: GCA_026693065.1. Lineage (GTDB taxonomy): Bacteria > Planctomycetota > Phycisphaerae > SM23-33 > SM23-33 > JAPLNA01. Next base: position 2,078 of record JAPLNA010000074.1, on the reverse strand, counting down.
CTGGAACCACTGGCGGCGATTCTGTCGGATGAAATATGGCTGATGGCCAATGTGAAGCTGGCCCCCGCCAAGGGCGTGCAGAAAAAGGACGGCAAGTGGCAGGTGGTGCGGACGCGGGACTTCGCCCACACGATCGCGGTGGCCTACACGGCCGTCGTCACCGGGTGGGACTACCGCGCGGTGTGCGAGGGCACGGCGACGTTGCTTCAGGCGATCCTGACGCGGGAGGGCAAGGCGGCCTTGCTGAAGATGACGGTGAAGGACTGGCCCTACGCGGATTACACCGGGACGATGATCGACGTGGCGAGGCAGTGGATCCCCCCCGACGCCATCAAGTTCACCATCGAGGCCTGCCGGTTCTGGAAGGTCCGCTACGTGCAGATCCACTTCAGCGACGACCACGCCTACACGTTCGGGTCGAAGATCTTCCCCGAGCTGGGCACGAAGAACCTGCAGATCTCCGACGGCATCATCGCCCGCTGCTATACGCAGGATGAGATGCGCGACCTGGAGGCCTACGCGACGGCCCGCGGGGTGACGATCGTGCCCGAACTGGAGACGCCCGGGCACTACGGCGCGATGGCGCGGTGCCGGCCGGACCTGTTCGAGGGGCCCGGCTGCATGCCCATGGCCAGCGAGAAACTCTACGAGGCCCTGGACAAGCTGGTGGGGGAGATGTGCGGGATCTTCAAGAGCTCGCCCTACTTTCACATCGGTTGCGACGAATGCAACTTCGACGGCGTGATGAACTACCCCGGCGCGGGAGAGTACATGAAGACGCAGACGCTGCCCGGGGACGCCAAGCCGCTCAGCGACGCCTGGCAGGTGTATATCAATCACGTGTTCCGCATGCAGCGGATCTGCCAGAAGTATGACAAGTTCACGATCGCGTGGGACGGGTTCGCCGCGGACAACCGGCTTAAGGGCGGCATGGCCGTTATGAGCTGGTACTGGGCGACGAACGCCGCCAGCCAGGAGAAGGCCGGGTGGACCCTGATCACCGTGCCCTGGTTCACCGGGCCCATCGCCGAGTGGAATATCTTCTACGCCAACAAGCATCGGTTCAAGCGGACGACCAACGTGCTGGGGGCGCAGCGGGCGATGTGGCAGATGAGCGAGTACTCGCTGCTGCGGGACTACGTGCCGGGCCTGGCCGAGCGGCAGGAGCGGACGTGGGGGCCCGACAACATGTTCGAGGAAGGCTACCAGCGGAACCGGATGGCCCGGTCGCGGGAGCAGATGTTCAACGTGGCTGCCCCCGTCCGCGTGAGCACCGAAGGCGGGAAGATCCTCGGCGTGGGCGACGGGCTCAAGGGCTGGGTGGGCTTTACGGGCGCCCTGACGGTCAAGCTGGCGGCCCCGCCGGTCGGCGGAGACATTCGCTACACGCTGGACGGGACGGACCCGACGGCGGCCTCGCCCGTCTACGCCGGCCCGCTGAAGATGGACAAGGGCTTCGTGCTGAAGGCCGCCCTGTTCCGCGATGGACGCATGCTCGGTGCGTGCAACCGTGTGAAGTACGAGTGGCGCGGCGCGGGCGGGTGAGCGTGACGTGAAGCGGTACCCGTGACGATCATTCCATGGCCGGTGAAGGTGAAAGAGACAGGTGGGCGGTTTGTCATCGGGCCCGACACCGTCATCCGAATCGTGAGCGCCGACGCGGCGGTTGTCGGCGTGGGCGAGTACCTGGCGGAGTTCCTCGCCGTGCCGATGGGCCGTCGGCTGGCGGTGGCCGGCGAGGCAGGCCGACGCGGGAGATGCCAAGTCCGGCCTGGATCGTAGCCGGCATACTTCCTTCACGAGACCCCGTCAATACACTCCGCCCGCCGATCCCAACGAAGGCCCCCCGGCCCGCTGGGGATTCACCGGCAACCCCTGGTGGTGTTTTCCTGAATAGTCCAGGCCACGCTACGTTTACATAGGAGACGAAGCTTCTGTGATAGACATCGAAAGGACCGTTCCCATGAAACGAACATCCGTCCGGTGGTTGTCGTTGGCGGCGTTGGTCCTGTCGTTGGCATGTGGTTGGGCCAACGCGGATAACCGCCTCAAGCTCCTGCCCACCCCCAAGGTGCTGA
>JAPLNA010000073.1:17698-28088 GCA_026693065.1 Planctomycetota bacterium | reverse complement strand
TGTCCGTATACACTCCTGTCTGACTCCCTTCGTCGGGGATGGCCTATTCCACCCCGCCCGAAACTACGGGAGTCCTTGTCCAAGAGCGCTACGGAATTGGCCCGCCCGCCCAGCGCCACGGTTTTGCTCCGCCGTTTACATACTTCCCGGCGTTCTCGTCGAAATCCAGGTCCATCGCGAACCGGCGAAGCCCGCCCTTGTCCGTTTCCGAATGGGTGGTGGGCTCCATGAGCCAGGCGAGGAACTGGTGGGGCCCGGCCAGCGTGTTCAGTCTCGGACGTCGCCATTCCTGGAGCGTGTCGCACAAGGCCAGCAGAAAGGCGATGGGGTCTTCCTTGAAGACGATTTCCTCCCGCAGGTTGTGCAAGGCGATGGCGCGGACGGCGGGCAGGAAGTCGGTGGCCGCCGTGCTTTTCGTGTCGGATGTTCGGCCCCCCAGATGCCGTGATCTTCAGCGGGATTGTCGACCTTCCTGCCCTTGAGGCCCATCTTTTTCCAATGGTCCAACTTCTTCATCTTGCCCGAGAGACCCTTCAGGCACGCGTCCAGGCCGGCCACAATCCCTTTCAGCGTCTTGGAGGCACTGAAGAAACCCAACATCCCTTTGGTGCTCTTGAGCACGTCCACGGAGTACCCCACGTCGTGGAGGAGCGACGCCAGATACCATTGCCGCAGAACATCCGGCTTGGCGCCCGCCCCGGGCAGATGCTTCTGTACCACCTGCCACAACCGCAGCCCAGGGGCGATCTCGAGGTCCAGCAGGAAATGTCCCAGGTGGCAGACCTCCAGGGCGTGGAAGAAATGGTCGCGATAATACTGCGTCATCGTGTGCAGGGCCGGTTCATCCTTGGCCGCCTGAAGCAGGCACTCGTGCAGGTCGATCCGGTAGGGGATGCCCAAACCATCGTGGGCGTATTCGCTCAGAAGCCACAGCACCCCCTCGATGGTCTTGTCATCCCATGCGGCGCTCGCGAACAGGAATTCGGAAACGCACGAGATGGCCGAGGTAAGGGTGGCCAACTGGTCGGGGCTTTGGGCCGCCGTCAACCAGTGGTCGGGCCTTCCGCCCTCCCTGTCCGGCCCACTGGCCTGGAGAATGCGGCTGAATGCATACTTCTCCAAACCGTTGGGCAGGAGATTCTCTCGCGGGGAGACCTTCTGGGTGTAGCGACACAGGGCATCCAGGTTCTTGCCCATCGTCTTTCGATTGGCATTAGGCGGGACTTGATCCCGGAACTGCGCCCAAAAAGCCACCGTTCCCCAATGGTTTGGAAGGAGACGGGGCCCTGGGTTTCCGACCACACGACAGGTCGGCCAATGCGGCAACACACAACAATGGAATGCACCCTTGCTCTTGATTCTACTCGGAAAGTCCCGAACCTCTTGCCTCCCCCGGTAATGGGTGGCAATCCGGACGACTCGAACGAGATCCCTTTCGTTGAAGTGGCGCCCCAGGCATTTCCAGCAGGTGTCGATCTGTTTCAGATGCTCTGCCACTTGGCGATCTTCTTCTTCGCCTCCCGCAGGCTTGGCTATCGCTCTCAGCAGGCTATCGCATGCATTCTCGAAGACGGCCCTGTGATGACTCATACGCCATGCCCATGTCTCGACAAGGCTGGCCAACAAGTCGTAACCCCCATCGTTCACCGCCCTTCCTGGTTCATCGTCGCAGTTCGGGTGGACGAAAACGACAAAGGCGTCCAGTCCTTCTCGTTTCAACGGATAGTGTGTCGGCAACCGGACCAGGACCACTTCCCCCTCGTTCAGGCTCTCGCGTGGGGCGTCGACCCAGAAGTCCCAAGTTCTGAGTTTGATACCCGTCCGCGCCAGCCATTCACCGAAAGGGGGCGATCGAAGAACCGTGTTGGCAAAGGTTCCGTCGCTGTAGTATTCTCCGATCTCAAGAGGCCTGCCGGAGGACTTAATGATGATCCCGCCCCATGGAGCGGCCAGTTCCAAGCATGTGGTCTTAACCAATTCCTGCAGGCAGGCAAAGGCCCCGACTCGAATACCACAGAGCAACTCCCGGAAAACGCCTACGAAATCCTGATATGGACGCATGTGTTGGGCCGTTCCTTTCACTGTTCCGGGCGAAGCAACTCACGGATATGGTCCAATAGAACAGCCTCCAGTCCTGTCTTTACGAGCCAAGTTGATTTGCCTGGGTATGCATCACGGGCACGTGTCTGTAGGTCTGTGTCCTTAAGTGCCGAGAGGAACAAGCACGGCGGGTGGGCGATCCCAGGATTGGCCTTTGCTTGGCGGCCAAGTTCCTCCGCGATCTGGATTCCGCCGTCGCAAACAGTCTTGGCGGCGATCTGATCTCGCAATTGTGCGCGGCGATCACGAGCGTGCCTCAATTCGTGCAGGTCCTGTCGAGTGGGGGTCACGATATGTTGCAAAGACCGAATTACCGAGACCGCCTCTTGAAGGTGGGTCTGCATCGCCTTCATGTCGTTGAGCTCGCCTTTGGTTCGGGGGAGGACGACGTCAAGGATCAGGAGACCGAAGTCATTCCCATCGGTCATGAGTTCGCTCAAGGCCCTCTCCACGGAATCTGCCAAAACCACCTCAATACCTCTTGCCTCCAACGTCCCCGCGATCCGTGCGGCCATCTCCTGGTCGTCATCGACCACAAGAACCGTTTTTGCCCCAAGCATGTCCTTCAGGGCAACCTGCATGTTATCTTCCTGTTCCATCCATCATTCCTTTTGAATCGGGAGGCTGGCGAAGACCGCAGCCAGGTTTTTGCAAAGTCGTCCGTTCCCGCTCAGATTGGGGGTTCGTCCCCAGCGGGCGGCACCGACGATGGCGGTGTGTTCGGGCAGGCGTTGTGGGACTTGGGCATGAGAAGTTCTCTGATATGTCCCAGCAGGACATCCTCCAATCCCGTTTTCACAAGCCACCTGCAACCGGGGAACTCCTTTTCCGCGTTTCGCCGCAAGTCATCGCTCCCCAGTGCCGAAAAGAACAGAAAGGGAGGGCAATCGGCGGCATCGGGGCCTGCTTCTGCTGTCTTCAGTGCCCGGGCGAGAAGAAGCCCGCCGTCTCTCGCCACTCTCTCGGCGATCCTGTTTCGTATCGCGGCGCGGCGATTGCGAGCATGTGTCAATGTATTCAGATCCGTTAGTGTTGGATTCATCACATGCTGCAAAGAGCGAATGACTTGCAGTTCCGTGTGCAGTTCAGCCTCGAGCTGCCTCATCGCCTCCAAGTCCGTCTCCGTCTCCGGGAGAATACAGTCTATGATCAGGAGGCTGTATTCTGCTTCGACGGTCCGGTATTTGCGAATCGCCGTTTCGACAGAGTGCGCTGAAACGACAACAACGCCGCACCCATTCAGAATCTCAGCAATGCGTTCGGCCAGTTCCGCGTCATCCTCGACTAAAAGAACCTTCTTGCCGTCAAGGAGCGTCGTGATGTCGTCTCGGACGTTGTTCGGATGTTCCATGGATTGCTTCCTCATGAATCGGAAGGCGGCAGCAGACTTCTGTCAGGTAGCGATGAAACTTAGGTGTATCGATCTTGGCTGCAGCCTCCGTGGGCCAGCTCGTTATGTCAAAACCGCCCCCGGCTTCCAGAAACGCCCTGCGGGCCGTGGGGATTCCCCATCCGGTTCCTTCCCGGAGCCGGGTATCGTCTTCTACTTCTCCTCGGACCCCTGGTATCAACCCGCTGCGAAGTGTCGCCAACAGGGGTTGAGGGATGCCAATCCCATAGTTCTGAATCCGCACCCTGGCCCAATCCACCTGAGTGCCTTGATGTTCGACCCATACGTAGACCTCTCTGCTCTTCATCGCTGTCCCACGGTATGAGTACTTCACCGCGTTGTCCAACAGGTTCACCAAGGCCCACAGGATCCGCTTGTAGGACACCCGAACATGGATGTTGTCCGGCCACGTCCCTTGTCTTGTGATCCGAACTCCGAAGGGGGTTGTCGGTGTAACCCAGTTGATGGCTGTTTCGACAACATCGGTCAGTGTCACCAGTTGCGGCGTATCGGCGACGCGTTCCAGGACGTCCCGGATATCCTCTTGGATTCCCAGGAGCCGGTTTCCGCAGTCTTCCAGGCGGGACACGAGAGTTCCGTCGGCTGCGACGAGTTTGTTCGCCCTGATGGCCTCGATATCCATCTGGAGGGCCGCAATGGGCGTGCGAAGAGAATGAGCCGTATCTGCCATGTCGAACTGGAACCCTTCCTGTATCTCCCACTTGTGGAAGATCAGGGAGGAGATGTCAACCCGGGCGGCGATGGCTCGGCAGAATGCCAGGGTGAACTCAAGTTCGTCCCCAGCAATCTGGCCCTCGAACACGATCAGGGAGGAACATTCCGCCAATTCCGGCCCGCGGGTTTCCCGCCGGAACACGGTGACCGTGTCGGCTTCCCAACCGGCTCGGCGGAAGAGGTGCGCGTGGTTGGTGTCTGAACGATGCAGGGGCGTGATCTGGTCCGGGCGTGTCTTCTCAAGCACCTCTTCCATCGGGAGCCATATGTCTTCCTCATTGTATTCGGTGGAAATCCTGAGTTGGTAGCGAGAATGCTTGCGAGTATATACCTCGACATTGGGCAAGCCCAACAGACCGGCCAGGCCGGCCATCAGTTCTCTGCACTTGTTCCACCATCCGGTGGGATTGGAAATGTCCGCATCGGTCAGGAAGGCGGCAGCTTCCTGTACGCACTTGCGGTCGGCCATGGCGCGATCCCCCGCGTGGAGCCGGTACGTGATGGTCTGGATCATCCGCCCCAGTTTCGTCAGCCGTTCCTTGCACAGGGCTGTCTGGTCGGGCGATGCCTTGGCCACGGGAAGGAGGCTGTTGATCCTCGCCTCGCCGGCGCCTCCGACCTTCTGGGCAAGATCACGTAGGTTGACTTCGAGACGATTCACTCCGTCCGAGTCCTCCGGTGGAAGCTGCCCTGCCAGAAGGACGGCCCTCACCCGGCCGTCCACGAAAAGGGGGAACCACATGTCCGTCAGGCCCAGCCAGCAGGGGTAGGGCTCCGCCTCGAAAGGGCCAACAAGCGATTCCTCTTCCCGGAGAACCTTTCGCACGGCTTCCTCGTCACAATCGTCGCACTGTTTTCTTCCAAGGATGCTCGCAACAGTGTTGCAGATAGCACTGGCTCCCTGGTGTGGGGGGGATGTCGGAGATGGTTTCGGCACGACTTGCTGGGTGTCCACCATGCGGCCGTCCTCGTCATATTCGACTGCCAGAAGGACGATTCCCCATCGCAGGTCGTTGTAGAATCCGGTCAGGAACTCCTCAAGGATCTCCTTGGGGAGGAGGTCAAAGAAACTTCGGGGCCGAAGTTCCCTCTGATAGCTTTCGAAGAAACTTAACATGTCGTGGCCTCCACGGAAGCTCCATTCCAGGGCAGATGGTTGCCAGTCGGGAGAGTTACTCCCAACAATTCAGAATCTATATCATCTGTGTCCGAAAGTCAATGGGAAACCATGAGTGTCCTGTCGCGAACATGGAACGACACGGACGAACCAGATGAATCCGGGTCCGAAATGAGGATCTGAGAAGGCCCGTTCGCGGGCGGAGTGAGAGGGTCGATGGAATCCGCTGCCCCGTGTGCCGGCCCGCGTTATCGAGAGGCGAAAATAATCTGCGGTTCTCGGGACGAATGGCCGGAATTACGGCGAAAACCGACCGTTGGGGGCTACGTCGGCGCGGGAGTGTGTTACGGGTGGCGGCCAAGGGAGTTGGGGAGGAGGGGCGATACGTAAGTGGCGGTTCTGGACGGAGCCGGGCCCGTTAAAAGCGGAGGGACCTCTGGGAGAGAATTGGTCCGCCGAAGGCGGACCAATTTCCGATTGCCAATTGAAGAAAGAGAAGCGGACGCCAGGGCCTGCGAAGTACCTCTCAAGTACCCGTTGAGTACCTCATGAGTACCCCTCGAGTACCTGTTAAGTACCCGGGAAGTACCCGGGAAGTACCCCGAAATCGGAGAGAGCGGACGGTGTGGAAAATGGAACGAACGACGGAAGAAAGAGTTACGATTCTGGAGGAGCGGAGGGTGTGATTCTTCGGGTACTTGGGGAGGGACGGTGGGTACTTCTACGCCGGTCGGTCGAACGACGCCGAAACGCAAGCGAGTACGCCGGCGGCTGGGAGTCGTGAATCGGGAATTGGGAACCGTCAGTCGGGATCGGTCCGGTTTGCGGATTACTGATTACGGTTTACGGATTACGACTCACGATTCCCGACTCACGATTCCCGTCCCCGAAGGAAACGATATCCGCTTTCCCTGGGAAACAGGTAGAATCCAGACAATGACGCTGAATGACTTCGACATCGTGGTGATTGGCGGCGGGCACGCTGGCGCGGAGGCCGCTGCGGCGGCGGCGAGAGTGGGGGCGAGGACGGCCCTGCTGACGCTCGACCCGGGGACTGTCGCCGAGATGTCGTGCAACCCGGCCATCGGCGGAGTGGGCAAGGGGCAGATCGTGCGGGAGATTGATGCGTTGGGCGGGCTGATGGGACTGGCCGCCGATGCGACGGGGATACAGTTTCGGATGCTCAACCGGTCGAAGGGCCCGGCGGTGTGGGGGCCGCGGTGTCAGAGCGATCGGCATGCGTACGCCGCGTGGGTGCGGGAGAGACTCGCCGTGCAGGAGAACCTGACGATGTTGGCGGGGGAGGCGACGGGGTTGATCGTCGAGGGCGGGAGGGTGGTGGGGGTGGAGGTCGCGGACGCCGAGAACCCGAGTCCGCGCGGCGGGGCGAAACTGGCGTGCAGGGCGGTGGTGGTTACGGCGGGGACGTTCTTGAATGGACTGATGCACGTGGGCGAACGGACCTGGGCCGGGGGGCGTTACGACGAGCCGGCCTGCTCGGGCCTGAGCGAGTCGCTGAGGCGGTGCGGACTGAGCATCGAGCGGTTGAAGACGGGCACCTGCCCGCGTCTGGCGGCCGAGACGATCGACTACGGGCGATGCACCCGCCAGGACGGGGATGCCGAGCCGGCGGCGTTCTCGTTCCTGACCGGACGGCTGGCCGTCGAGCAGATCCCCTGCTGGATCACGCGGACGAGCGAGGAGGTTCACGCGGCGATCCGCGCCAACCTTCACCGGGCGCCGATGTACACGGGGCAGATCAAGGCCGCCGGGCCGAGGTACTGCCCGTCGGTCGAGACGAAGATCGAGCGGTTCGCGGACAAGTCGGCCCACAACGTGTTCCTGGAGCCGGAAGGGCGCGGGACGAACTGGGTGTACTGCAACGGGATCTCGACGTCGCTGCCGACGGACGTGCAGGACTTCATGGTCGCGCACATGCCCGGGCTGGAGAAGGCGAAGATCCTGCGGTACGGGTACGCGATCGAATACGACTACGCCCCGCCGACGCAGCTGCCGGCGGCCCTGGAGACGAAGGCGGTGCGGGGGCTCTACCTGGCCGGGCAGATCAACGGGACGACGGGGTACGAAGAGGCGGCCGGTCAGGGCCTGCTGGCCGGGGCGAACGCCGCCCTGGCGTTGCAGGGCCGCGGGTCGTTGGTGCTCGCGAGGGACCAGGCCTACATCGGCGTGATGATCGACGACCTGGTCACCAAGGGCGTCAGCGAGCCCTACCGCATGTTCACCAGCCGGGCCGAGTGCCGACTCAGCCTCCGCGCCGACAACGCCGACAGCCGCCTGACCCCCCTGGCCCGCGAGGCCGGGCTGGTCGACTCGCGGCGGTGGGACGCCTGGCAGGGCAAGGCCCGGGTGGCTCAGGAAGTACAGGCCGTGCTGGCGGCCGTTCGCATCGACGGGAAACCGGCCGGGGAGTTGCTCCGCCGACCGGAGGTCCCGCTGGAGGCGTTGCTGGCGGCGATGCCCGAGGGCGAGCGAGGGCGTCTGGAGGCGTTGCAGGCGACGAACGCCGACGCGGTGGCCTCGGCGGTCATCGACGCCAAGTACGCCGGGTACGTCGCGAAGGAGGCCAACGCCTACCGGCAGATGGGTCAGTTGGAGAAGAAGCTGATCCCGGCGGAACTGGACTACTGGCAGGTGCCTCACCTTCGTCACGAGGCCCGGGAGAAGCTCTCGGCGATCCGCCCGGCGAACCTGGGCCAGGCGATGCGGATCAGCGGAATCACCCCGGCGGACGCGAGTATCGTGGCAATTCACATCGCGAAACTGGTCGCCGGCCGTTAACGTGGGTAAGATGAACGGGGTAGGGGGCGGTTCGAGCGATGGGCCGCGAGCGTTTATTTGCGAAATCTGGAGGGGTCGCCGGTTATCAAGTGTAAGCCAATGTCCGAGAATGGCTTGTGGGAAGCCCGAATACGGCCGTCCCTTCAAGAAAAATGGGGAATAAGTCGAGAATGATAGTGCAGGGAAGCAGTCGGCGGCAGAAGGATACGGATAGAGCAGTTGCCGCTGACCGATATGATAAGATGAAGGCAGGCCGAGCTAGATCGGATTCGGCGGCTGTGTCAGGGACGCACAGCCGCAGGGGCGACTCGGCCGTAACGCCCGTACAGTCCATAGTGGACTGAAAGGGCAGGAATTACACACGATGATCGATGTGAACGGCGTAAATCCTGCGGCAGTACCCCAACCGGTTGCCCCGGTGGCCTCGACGCATGCCGAGCATGCCGCCGCGGCGCCGGTGGCGCAAGACGTCATCGAGATCTCGACGGCCGCCAAGCTCGCGGCGATGGTCCGGGACATCCCCGACGTTCGGACTGACCTGGTCGCCCGCGTGAAGGCCCAGATCCAGGCCGGGACGTACGAAACCCCCGAACGCATCGAAAAGGCCATTGACGGACTGATGGCCGATCTCCTTGGATAGCTACCACTTACCGAAGCATTGGAAGCGACAGTACGTGGATGAATGAAGGCACGGGTCAACCGTGCCTTCTCAATTTAACCACGCTCCGTGGCCCGGCCCCCAGACATCCCCGGTCGCGGGAGTCTTCCAATACTCGATTTTCCCCCTTGCATTTGGTCAATCCAATGTTAAGATACATGGAGTAGGATAGAGAGTAACGTCTGGGCAAGTTGAGAATCAGGCGCTGACTAGGATTGCTGCGCGATTTGGTGCCGTTGCCGTGCGCCCTTGCCCCCGTTGAGGGAGACGACCGTGAGGCGTAAATCCGTATATACCACCGGCGAGGCCGCGGAGATCTGCCGGTTGTCCCAGCAGACCATCATCCGCTGTTTCGACAACGGGCAGCTCAAGGGCTTCCGAGTGCCCAACAGCAGGTTCCGCCGGATCCCCTTCGATGCCCTCGTGGCCTTCATGGACGCCAACAGCATCCCGAAGGACGGGCTCGACAGCGACACGATCTGCGTTCTGGTCGTGGACGACGACCCGCTGATCATCGAGCTGTTCGCCGACGCCCTGAGCCTCGACGGGCGGTTCGAGGTCCACACCGCCGGCACGGGCTACGACGCCGGCATGATGACCGAGAAGCTCCGCCCGGACGTGATCGTGCTGGACTACATGCTGCCCGACATCAACGGCAACCTGGTCTGCCAGCGGGTCCGCGGCAACCCCGACTACGCCAAGACGAAGATCCTCGTGATCTCCGGCATGGTCAACCCCGCCGAGGTCGAGAACCTCATGAAGGCCGGCGCCAACGACTTCATCAAGAAGCCCTTCAACATCGAAGCCGTCAAAGAGCGGATCCTTTCGCTGGTCAAGTCGTAACGCCCCCGGCAGGAACGCGTGAACGTGTCTGATGTGAGGCAAAACCCCGGATTCCCGGACGGCCGAATCTCCGCCGCCGACCTGGACGAGCGGCTGCGTGACGGGGCCGGCCTGCCGGCCTCGCCCGCGGCGGTGGGGCAACTGCTGGCCCTGCCGAACGCTCCCGCGCCGGAGGCCGCCGCCGCGATGGCCGACCTGGTCCGCGGGGACGTCGCCCTGGCCGCCGCCGCCCTCGCCGCCGCCAACCGCACAAACCCCCGCGCCGCCGCCACCATCGACGAGGCCTGCCGCATCCTCACCCCCGCCGGCCTCCGCCGCCTGGCTCTGACCGCCCCGCTTGCCACCCAAACCCCCGCCGCCGCCGACGCGATCGACCAGGCCGCCCTCCGACTCCACTGCCTCGCCGTCGCCCACGCCGCCCGCGCCCTCGCCGCCGACGCCTGCCCGCCCGTAGCACCCGAACTGGCCTACACCTGCGGCCTGCTGCACGACGCGGGCAAACTCCTCCTCGTCCACCTGTTCCCCAAAACCTACCTGCACGTCCTCGACAGCGTCCGCCTCGGCCAGGGCGACCTGCTGGAGGCCGAGCGGCGAATCCTCGGCCTCGACCACGCCGTCGCCGGCCGCCGGCTTGCCCGGCGCTGGCGCCTCGGCGACGCCGTCGAGGAAACCGCGTGGTTTTCTCACCAGCCCCCCGAGGCCCTGCCCGACCTGCTCGAGCACGGGCCGCTCGTCAAGCTGGTCGGCC
>JAPLNA010000073.1:7045-17613 GCA_026693065.1 Planctomycetota bacterium | reverse complement strand
GCGAGAGAGGAATCTGGGGTTCTCGGGCAACGGTGCGTTTACCCGCTCCAGCGCCGCGCTGGCGGAACAGTTGAACATTCCCGCGTCGGCGGTGGCGAGGGCGGGAGAAGAAGCCGCCGCTGCCACTCGCGAAGCCGCAAGTGGTTTGGAGACGATCCGAAGGAGTGGGGAGCGATCCCTGACGCGAGCGAACGCGGAACTGGGCAAGACTTGCGACGCCCTGGGCGAACAGGTCGCCGCCCTGCAATGGCAGGCGGACGCCCTGGCCCGCCTCCAACGCCTCATGCTCGCCCTGCCCGCTGACGCGAGCGTGCGGGATGTTCTCGAACGGCTGGCCCGCGTGTTCGCCGATGCGGCCGGGGCCACGCCCGTCATCATCTCCTACACCGCCCCGCGAGCCTCGCAGGCCGTCTGCATTGATGGGGAAGACCCCCCGGCCTGGGTTTCGCCGGGCGCCTCGGCGCCGCCCGCCGCGGGCGAAACCGCCGCCCCCGCCTGGGCCGGGCGGTGGTTCCCCGCCGGCGACGGGCGCCACGCCGCGATCCTCTGCGGCGGGCTGGTCGTCGGCGGGTGGATTCTGCCGGCCTCCGCCGTCGCCGACGCCCGCGTACGACAGGCGATCGACGCCCTGGCCCCGGCCGCGGGAGTGTTGCTCGCGATGGCAGGGGAGCGAGCCGCCGCCATCGAGCTGGGCGAGGCTCTGGCCGGCGCGGCCGGGAACGTCGCTCGCACGCAGGAGGCCCTGGGTCAGGCCGACGCCCTGGCCAGCCTGACCGCCCTGGCCGCCGGGGCCGCGCACGAACTCAACAATCCTCTCGCCGTCATCTCCGGGCGCGCCCAGCTCCTGCGGGAGAAGGCCTCCGACGACGTCGTCCGCCGCTCCTGCCAGATCATCGTCGACCAGGCCCAGCGAATCAGCGACATGATCACCTCGCTGATGGAGTTGGCGAGCCCGCCGGCCCCGGCGCCGGCGGCGGTGGACGTGGCCGAGCTGCTGGCCGCGTCGGCCCGGGCGTTTTATTCTTCCGAGCACCCTAAAGCCGCGACCTCCGTTGTCGATATAGTCTGTGGACAGGATACCCCGCCCGTCCTGGTCGACGAGCAGCAGATCCGGGCCGTCCTTGTCGAGGCGATTACCAACGCCGCGACCGCCGCCCCGGATTCGCCCCACGTGACCCTGACGGCGGAGACGGATGAGGCTAACCACGCGGTGATCCTGAGCGTCCACGACGACGGACCGGGAATGGACGAGCAGACCAAAGCCCGCGTGTTCACGCCCTTCTTCTCCGCACAACCTGCCGGCAGGAGGCCCGGCATGGGCCTGCCGCGTGCCCGAAGGTACGTGCAGGCCAATCGCGGGCGAATCTGGATCCAGACGAGTCAAGGCGATGGCACCACAGTGTACGTCCAGTTGCCCCAGGCGTAGCCGGGCCTCCAGCCGGCGGTGGTGACGCGCCCCAGAGGACTTTCGGAGGTCCATGCTCATGACCCACGCCGCCCAGGTGAGTATCCTTGTTGTCGACGACGAACCCGCCCTCCGCGAGATGCTCGCCGACGCGCTGGCCGGCCCGGGCGTCCGGGTCCACACCGCCGGCTCGGCCGACGAAGCGATCGCCCTGGCCCGAACGCTCTGCCCTGACCTCATCATTACCGACATCAATCTGGGTTCCTCCAGCGGGCTGGACGTCATCGACGGCGTCCGCACCTTCCACGCCGACATGCCCGCGCTCGTCATCACCGGGCACACTGACCCGGGCACGCTCACCCAGGCCTCCCGCCGCCAGCCCGCCGAGGTGATGGCCAAGCCCCTCGACCTGACCCGCCTGCGGGCGCGGGTGTGTGAGGAACTCTCCCGGCACGCCGCCCGCGACCAGCACGCCCGGCGCACCCGGCGGCTGCGACACCTCGCCCGGGCGACCAACAAACAGCGTCGAGCGGCCAGCCGCCAGCTCGAAACCGCCTGCGCGGAACTGACCAGCAACTACCAGAGCCTCTCCCGCCAGATCAACGCACAGAACGTCGTGCTGGAGTACCAGCAGAAACTGCTCGCCGCCCACAACGACGACGACGTGTTCCGTGCGTTCTTCCAGACGTTTGTGCGCCACTCGGGCCCGATCTTCGGGGCCGCCATGCTCTGCGATGACCAGGCCCAACTCCACCTGGTCGGGCGCTTCGGCGTGCCCCAGCCCGACACCTCGAACTTCTGCCGCGCCCTCGCCGGCCCCGTCGTCGACCAGACCGTCGCCGACAGCCGCGACGTCCTCCTCGACGCCGAACAACACGCCGACATGTTCGACCCCGCCATCCGCCGCTACCTGCCCGGCCTGACGGTCATGACCGTCCCTCTCCTGCCCGCAGCCGAGGAACTCATCGGCGTCGTCGTCCTCTACCGCAAGGGCGAACAGCCCATCACCGACTCCGACCTTACCCTGGCGGAAATGATGTCCTCCGCGACGGCGTTGGCGATCGAGCGGAATGATTAGGTCGTGAATCATGGGTCGCAATCCGTCACCCGTAATCCGTAAGCCGTAATCCGGACTGATCCCGACTCGCGGTCTCCGGCTCGGGGGGCGGCAGGGGACCGGGGATCTTGTTAGGGAGGGCAAGGGGCGGTAGGATGGGAAGACCACGAGGTGATTGGTGACGATGATGACATGGATACGGTACGCGATACTAGGGGTGATGGTGGGGGCGACGGCGGGGTGTCCGCAGGTGCCGCACGCGGCCCTGCCCAGCAAGGTGTTCAAGCGGACGGAGGCCAGCACCGGGCGGTCGTATTGGATGTATGTGCCCAGCACGTATCGGGCCGGGAGGCCCTGGCCGCTGTTGGTGACGCTGCACCGCACGTACGGGTACGATTGGGCGGTCGAGCAGGCGAAGGAATGGGACTCGGTGGCGGAGAAGAGCGGGTTCATCGTGGTGGCCCCGGCGTTGGACAGCGTGCAGGGGATTCTGCCCGTGCCGCGGGAGACGCGGCGGGCGCAGCTAGCCGCCGACGATCAGGCGATCCTGGCCATTCTTGACGAGGTCTGCTCGGCGTATACGATCGATCCCAAGGCGGTGTTGCTGACGGGGTTCTCGGCCGGGGGGTTTCCGTTGTGGAACACGGGGCTCAGGCACCCGGAGCGGTTCTGCATGCTGATCTCGCGGAACTGCAACCTGGACATGTCGCTGATTCGGGAGATTCCCTTCACGGACGCGACGCGGAAGCTGCCGGCGAAGATCTACTGGGGCAAGGACGACGTGAAGCTGATCAAGGACGAGGGGTGGGAGATGCTGGAGTTCATGCGTCGCCAGAGGCAGTGCTATCAGGTGACGTACAAGAAGATCGCGGGGGGGCATTTCCGCAATCCGGAGCGAGCGTACGAGTTCTGGCAGGAGCACCTGCCGGAGCAGTACCGGACGAAGAAGGGGCACTGGCCGCCCTCGCCGCTATCGCCCAGCGTGGCCCCGGCGACGGCGGCGCCGGTGGAGTCCGAGTCGCCCGCGTCCCAGCCGGCGGCGCCGGCGCCCGAGTCGCCCATGCCCGAATCGCCCATGCCCGAGCGGGCGGAGTAAGCGGACCGGCCCCCGGGGCCGGGGGCGGTCAGCGACCTGGACCGGCCTTGGCCTTGCGGAGTTCCAGATACGCGTGCCGCAGGGCGTCGTTGGGCGTGGGGAACTTGGGGTCGATCTTCTCGTCCTCGAACTTGGCCAGGATGTGTCCGCGGAAGACCATGTGCCAACCGGCCAGTGACTTGTCCTCGAGGAGGCTCTTGGGCAGGCAGAAGACCCAGTCGACGAACAGTTCCAGTCCCTCCTTGTCGCCGTCGGCGCGGTTTCGCTGGACGACGAGGTCGGCGATGCGGAGGCGCCCGGCGGTGCTGGTGCCGTCGGGGGGCGTCTTGGTGGGGGCCGATACGAGGTTCCAGCTCTCCAATTCCTTCAGGCAGGGCTCCCCGCGGTGCCGGATATCGACCTGGTCCTCGCGGTAGACGAAGAGATAGCCGACGGGGTAATGGGGTTTGCCTTCGGGGTCGACCAGGCGGAAATGGGTCGCCGGCAGCCGCCAGAGCCCGTCCTTGTCGCTGGCGCCGTCGCGGACGCCCACGCGGACGGAGACCAGGGTCGTGTCCGTGCCATCGGGGAGGGTGGGGTCTTTCAGGCCCGCGGCCTGGATTCGCGTGAGGGCCTTCTCATACAGCGGCGAATTCGACACGTCGGCGTTGCTCAGGGCATGCATCGTCTTGACGCGGAAGTCGCCGTCGGCGCCGTTGAGCGTGCCGGCCAGGGTCGGCACGTCCTTCTTGTCCGAGTCGCGCACGCCGGTGATGAGCCGGTTGCGGGTGCAGTAGGCTTCCTGCACCAGGTCGTAATGGACGGCCTCGAAGGGGCGATCCTGTCCGAGGGCGCCCCTCGAGAGGCGTTTGGCCATGCTCAAAACGAAGTCGTCCGGGTAGAACATCCACAGGCCCGCGGTGCGGCGGAGGGATTCGTCGCAGGGGGTGTATCCGGCGGCGCTGCGTCCGAAGGGCAGCAATTGCAGGCCCACCGAGACGATGCCCACGATGACGATGCCGGCCAGCAGGCCCAGCGCCCCCCCGCCGATCCGGTCGGGCCAGACGCCCAGGACCAGGTTGCCCCGAAGAAACCGGTCTGCCAGTTCCCGCGTGCCCAGCAGAATCAGCAGGAACGGGCTGATCAGGGCCACCCCTTCGGCGTGCGCGCCCAACTGCTGGTAGAGAAACCCCTGGCAGAACGGCTCGTACAGCGCCAACGCCGTCAGGGCCGACAGGATCGTCAGCACGGCCATGATCAAGGCGCTGTATACCCCGTGCACGGCCTGGTAGGTCGCGATGCCGAGAATCAAGACGGTCGCAATGAAGGCGGTAACCATGGGCGACTCCTGCTCAAGCCTGCATTTCCTTCGGGTTCTTCTGGGTGACGCGGATGACTTCCTTCAGGTCCGTGACGCCGTCGATGACCTTTTGGAGTGCCTGCTCCTGAATGTACAACATGCCGTTTTTCCGGCAGAGGCTCTTGAGCTGGGTCAGCCCCACGCCGGCGATGATGAGATGGCGGAGTTCGTCGGTGACCTCCAGCAGCTCGAACACCCCCGTCCGCCCGGCGTACCCCGTGCCCTGGCAGGCGGCGCACGTCACCGGGTTGCCCTTCCGGTCCAGCATGGGCTTGGTGGGCGGGCGGTAGAAACGGTCGATGGCCCCGGGCAGGTTGAGCTTGGCCAGCAGGTCCGCGTTGGGGCGGTAGGCCTCCCGGCAGGCGATGCAGAGCTTGCGGAGAAGCACCTGGCACAGGACGCCCCGAAGGTCCTTGATCGCCACGGCCGCGTCGCCGCACACGGCCACCCACTTGGCCAACGCCGTCAGCGACTCGCTCGCGCTCACACCCAGCACCACCTGCTTGTCCCCCGCCGCCTGCAAGATCAACTTGGCCGTCTCGGGGTCGTTGCACTGGTCGACCATCACGACGTGGGGGTCTCGCCTCAGCCCGGCCGACAAGAGCCCCGGGCGCTGCGACTCCTGGGCGTACAGGTTCTGCGTGACGTTCTCGAGGTCCGTCAGCCGCTGGGCCTCCACCGTCATCACCTGCTTCATGTAGACGTCGTGATGGCTCAGCAGCGAGTACAGCGTGCTGGTCAGCCCGCTGTCGTGCCGCCCCGAGGCGATGAAAAGCCCGTTCTGGGCGATGAGGGCGCAGGTGCGGTCATACACGGCCTGGCTCATGCCCAACGTGGCCAGGTCCAGTTGGACGGCCTCGCGAAGGATGCGGAACCGCAGCCGCTGCCCGATCGTCGTGCCCGTCGTGGTCAGTTCCATGTCCACCGGCGCCCCGGCCATGTCCGCGGACATCTTGCCCGTCTGCGGGCGGCGGCCCTCGGAGACGTCCATCCCGCCGATGCCCTTGAAGTACTGGACCACCGCGTCGCTGTTGGCGGGCAGCATCGACGGCATCGGACGAACCACCCCGTCGATCACGAACCGCACGCGGGTCTCCTGGCCGGTGGGGGTAAGGTCGGCCTCGCTGGCGCGATGGAAGAGGATCCCGTACAGAAGGTCCTGCGCCTCGTCGTACGTGGCGACCTGGTCGGCGGAGTTGGGGGGCGGAACGATCTGCCCCGACGCGTTGTACAACTTGATGTGCACCTCCCGCTGCGTCACGTTCTTCGGGCCGGTGTCTTTGCCGAACACGCCCTCGATGTGGTCCGCCGTCATCACCTCGAAGCCGTCCTCGACCTTGCCGTTGCGGTGGACGACGTAGCCGGCCCCGACCCCGCCGGTGAAGACGACGTAGGCGGCCAGCCCGGCCAGGTAGAAGGGCAGGAGGAACCAGAACACCAGCCCCAGAACCCCCGCGCCCAGGAACCCCAGCCCCCATCCCACGGCGTTGGTTCGCAGGTTCCGGGCGTCGCGAACCACCCAGGGCAGCGCCAGCCACCACGGCAGGATGAACGCCAGCATCACGACGATCTTGAAGAGCGAAAAGTACCCGCCCACTTCCGGCAGGGCCGCCAGGAACACCGATGTCGTCGCTTCCGTCATGTCTGTAACTCCGTCTCCGGAAAGGCACTGTCGCCGCCGCCGGGCGCCTACAGGCTACGCCCTGCCGCCGGCTCTGGCAAGGGGGCAGGCCTCGTGTCCGCCCCCGCCGCCGGCTATCGCCCGCGAAGCCCCGCCCGGCTGGAACTGATGCCGCGCAATCGCATCTTCAACTCGTCCACGTTCGGGGCGTTGTCGTACGCCACCTTCGGGTCGATGAACTCCCCCTCGATCAGCTCCAGCAGGCTCTTCGTGAACGTCTGCATGCCGTCGATCTCGTGCGTGACGATCACCTCCAGCAGATCCGCGTCCCGCCCTCCCGGCTTGATCGACGGCAGGAGCTTCTGGCAGATGATCGCCCGCAGGTTGAACGAAAGCGACTGCCGCACGCGGTCGCGCTGGTCGGAGGGGAACAGGTCCAGCACGCGCCCGATGGTCTGGTAGGCCGTCGAGGCGTGGATCGTGCCGAACACCAGGTGCCCAGTCTCCGAGGCCTGCAGGGCCGCCTGGAACGTCTCGTGGTCCCGCATCTCGCCGATCAGCACCACGTCCGGGTCCTCGCGCGTCATGTACTTGAGCCCCGTCTCGAAGTCCGCCACGTCGATGCCGATCTCCCGCTGGCTGACCAGCGAGAGCTTGCTCTCGTAGAGGTACTCGATGGGGTCCTCGAGCGTCAGGATGTGGCAGGATTGCGTCTTGTTGATGTGCTCGATCATCGACGCGATGGTCGTGCTCTTGCCGCACCCGGTGGGCCCGGCCAGCAGGATCAGCCCCTGCGCGCTCTGCGAGATCGCGTGGATCGACGCCGGCAGGTGCAGGGCGTCGATGTCCGGAATCTCCCGGCTGACCCGCCGCACCGCCATCGCCGCCGTGCCACGCTGGCGGAACACGTTCACGCGGAACCGGTCACCCCCGGGCAGCTCGTACGCCACGTCCACGTTGCCCGTCGTGAGGAACTGCTCGCTCTGCCGGGCGTCCATCAGGCTCAGGGCCATCCGCTCGATGGCCTCCGAGGTGACGGGCTCGGCCGCCGTCGGGTGAACCTCCCCCTGAATCCGAAGGTGCGGCGAAAGCCCCGCCTTCATGTGAAGGTCCGACGCCTTCGCCTTCACCATGTTCAGAAACAACGCCTTCAACTCCGGCGACATCCGCTCGTCACTGTTGCTCAGGCTTTCGGCCACGGGAGTGTCTCCTCCTCCGCACGTGCGGCGCACCGCAATGCCCCGCTCGGCCAGGTATGCCTTCGTCTCGGCGATCGTGTACTGCCCGAAGTGAAAAATGCTCGCCGCCAGCGCGGCGTCGGCCTTGCCCGCCGACAGCACCTGGTACATGTGCTCGGGCGAACCAGCCCCGCCCGAGGCGATCACCGGGATCGACACCGCCTCGGCCACCGCGGCCGTGATCTCTATGTCATACCCCTGACACGTCCCGTCGGCGTCCATCACGGTCAGCAGAATCTCCCCCGCGCCGCGTTGCTCGACTTCCCGCGCCCACTCGACGGCCCCCCGGCCCGTGGGCTTCCGCCCGCCATGAATGTGCACGTCCCAGACTTCCTCGCCCGCCGCGTTGGTGATCCGCTTCGGGTCGATCGCCACCACCACGCACTGGCTGCCGAACCGCTTGGCCGCCGCCGTAATGAAATCCGGGTCCTTGATCGCCGCCGAATTGACCGACACCTTGTCGGCCCCCGCGTTCAGCAGGTTCCGCACATCGTCGATTGTGCGAATCCCGCCTCCCACCGTCAGGGGCATGAACACCTGCTCGGCCGCCCGGCCCACGACGTCCAGGATGATATCCCGGCTCTCATGGCTGGCGGTGATATCCAGGAACACCAATTCATCGGCCCCCTCGCGTTCGTATCGCCGCGCGACCTCGACAGGGTCGCCGGCGTCTCGCAGATTCACGAAGTTGACGCCCTTGACCACCCTGCCCTTATCCACGTCCAGGCACGGAATGATTCGTTTAGCCAGCATGCGGTCCAATTCTCTCTTCTGGGGCAAAGAAAGATTGTACTCCCATTTGGGGTCCTCGGCAACGGGATTCACCGAGGAGAACTCCCCCGCCTACCGTTCAGACGTGCCGGTTGGCGTTTGCCTGGAGTCACAGGTGCCAGCGAGTGGACTGAAGGAATGGTTGACCGCCAAACACGGCATAGGTACACTTTCACGTGGCAGCTTGAGGGTAACTCATTGTCTCTTCGGGAGAATGTTCGATGGCGAAGAAGGCGAACATCATCGTGGCGGTTGTTCTCGGATTTGTTTCTCTTACAGGTCTGGCTTCGGCGGATGATCCCAAGGAACTGTTTCAACAGGTCTACGGGGAGGAGGCGCAGGTTGCCGAGAAGTCCGAGAACCAGGAGACGTGTGCCTTGCTGGCCAGCAAGCTCCTGAATGACGCAAAGTCGCTCAGGGACGATCCGTCATTCGCCAACTTTATCCTCGAGAAGGCTGTTCATTTCGGGGACAAGGGAATCAATGGATACCCATTCGCCGAAGAAGCCCTGACACTGCTTGTCAAGCGTGTTCCCGCCAAGGCCCAGGAATGGCAGGCAAGACTTCTGGCAATCCATACCCTTTGGTACGAGAAGGCTGTCGATGACGAGAAGACCAAGATTGCCGAAAGGCTTATCCGTGATCTGGTTGAAGCCGGTGACCGGCTGGTTGCGGATGACAAACCGTCAGACGCGGTTGGGGTCTTCCACCAAGCAGCCAAGGTAGCTGCTGCCAGCAAGTCTCCCCACGCGGGGTCCATTGGCGACAGAATCAGGGCAACAAAGGAACAAATCGAGGTTGGCAAGAAGATCGCAGACTACCAGGCAAAGTTGAAGACAGACCCGAAGGATGCGGCCACCGCCAAAGCCTTGGTCCTGCTCTATGTTTGCAGGTTGAACAGTCCGGAGTTGGCTCTACCCTTCCTGAAGGCTACAGGAGACGACCAACTCAAGAAGTACGTCCCCCTGATGGCCCAGGATACAATGTCCTTGACGGAATCGTCGGTCCTGGAACTGGCAGAGGGATGTAGGAAGCTTTCGGCGAACTTTGCACCGGAACGGTCCGCACTTTTGCAGCAATCGGCTATGCTCTACGCAAGATTCCTGGATATGCACCCCAGACAGGACGGCGTGGTGTTGGTAGCCAAGAAGGGGCTAGAAGATATCAAAAAGGAGTTGGGCAACCAATTCGTTGATCCGGTCCCAGTATTGGCAAGAACGGACATTCCCGTTGGATCCGCGGTATGGCTTGGCAAGACCGAGCGGGACGATGGTAATGGTGCAGGCGGCGCCCACAATCAGAAGAATGCACCTTGCATAATCTATTTGGTGCACTGCAGCGGACAGATGACGGCTGATTTCGATTCAGTCGTGAAGGCCATCAAGCAGTCCCTCGGGAGTCTAACGGATGCCAACAAGTTCAGTATCATTTACTTCAAGAGGGATGGTTTCGAGGAAGGGCCGCCCAAAGGTCTTTCTCCAGCGACGGAGGAGAACAAAGCCATGGCACTGAACTTCCTGGGTCGCATCGAAGCCAGCGGCTTCGGCTCCAGCCCCATCCCGGCCATGACGGCTGCCTTCAATGCGTTTCGGAACGCCCCGAACCATGGCGGAAGAGTATTGTACTTGATCACGACTGGCGATTTCCAAACCAGTGCGTACAAGTACAAGGGTCTTGATGGCAACGATGCCGTGAATGCGTGGTTGCGGGACAACAACGCCGCTAAGACAGTTCACGTTTACCCACTCATATTTGGCGGCAATCCAGGCGATAATATCAGGACACTCGCAGCGGAGAACGGAGGCAAGTGTTGGTCTTGGAAACCCAATCCATGAGGTGATCCGCTTTGATCTGCAGAGGACATAAGCAAGGGTTTCTCCAAACCCGTCTGGGAACAGCATGACCTGTACGGCCAGACGAGAGGAGGAAAGGAAGGTTCATAATGAACAATTGTTCGGAAGCAGATACAGAAGAAGAAGTGATTGCCCAACGTTGTCGGGATCAACTTGTGAAGTTTGCCAGGCTATCTATCCGTTACTGG
>JAPLNA010000073.1:0-7038 GCA_026693065.1 Planctomycetota bacterium | reverse complement strand
TCCGGCCTTGTGATGTGTAAGGCTGTTGAACGGCAAGAGCAGGTTCTAAAGGCGATGAAAGAGCAATCGGACTCCATGACGCGGCATTCGCGAGCAATGCTTATCCTGACGGTCGTTCTTATCTTTGCCGCTGCAGTCCAAATCTGGATAATGCTTCGTGACAAGTGCTAGAACACAACCTTCCGTTATCTTGGCAGGCTCATACCAGGTCAGGCAACAGTAGGGAAAGGTTTGGTGAGGGGGCAGGATCGCCTCTTTTGAAATGGGTCGCGGCAACTGCCCTGTTCCCGCCCGTTGTGGCCCCGGGCCAGGGAGGGTATCATAGAGAGGGAGGTCGGCATGGGCCCGGATAGAGGCCGGGAGCAAGGAGTGACCAGGGATGGCGAACTTTCAGGTTGAACGGTTGAGGCAACTGCCCCAACGGGCCGGCGAGACCTGGCAGGGCGGGTTCATTCGCTTGCCGAGTTGGATCAAGGGCGAAGGCGACAAGCCGTATCGGGCGGTAATCGCCCTCTGGGGGAGTCTCAAGTCGGGCAAGGTCGGCTCGGGCAAGGATGCTCTGCCCAAGGAGGAAGTGAACTTTGCCATGGCGGTGAACGCCCTGGTGGACTTTGCCGCGGGCCAGTACGCCGGGTATCGCCCCGGCAAGCTGGAAGTGAACGACCCGGCCCTGGCCGAGCATCTGTCGGGCCTGCTGGCCGACCAGAATATCCGCGTCGAGCACCGCCCGAAGCTGCTGATGATCGATCGGTGCGTCGAGGACTTGACCCGGTCCATGTGCCAGGATATGCCCGTGCCGCCGGGCTACCTCCAGGGCAAGGGCGTCACCCCCCCGCGCGTGCGGGCGTTCGCGGAGGCAGCCCAACTGTTCTACGAGGCCGCGCCCTGGCAGCATCTCGCCAACGAGGATCTGATCGAGATCGAGTCGCCGCGGCCGGATGTGGCTCTTCGCTTCGCCGTGGTCTTGGGCTGTGGCGGCCGCGAGTATGGCCTGGGGTTCTACCGTTCTCAGGACCACTACTGGAGTTCACGCGACGGCGATGACCCGCGCGAGAACTTCCTGGCCTCAGGCGGCGTCTGGTCGCTCACGTTCGACGACATCACGTCGATCCCTTTCGGCGATGCGGACCTGTGGGAGGACGAGAATCTGCCTGTCGCCGGCGAGGAGGCCTACCCCATTGCGATACACTTCGAGCCGCCGATGCGGATGCACCGGCCGGGCGCCGATACGCTGGCCTTCTTCGAGGGCCTGATGCGGGCGCTCGCGGCCACCACGGAAGACGAGATGGACGCCGGGCGATGGACCAAGACCGCGGCGACCGCCAACGGGCCCATGGAATTCGTGCTGAGCCTGCCGTTCCTGCTGAAGCCACTGGACCACAAGGAACTGTACAATCACGGTCTCATGGACCGCCGCTCCATGGACGCGATGCACGCCCAGATGGATCGCTTCCTGGAAGGCAGGGCCTTTGCCAACGCCGACGAAATGAACGAGGCCATCAACAAGGAGTTCGGCGGCAAGGTGCCCGACGCCGCCAAGTACAAGCCTCGCACACCGTTGGAAGAGGCACAGGATCTGTGTTATCAGGCCTTCGACGCCATCGGCCGGCGGCGGATTGTCCTGGCTCGCAAGGCGATTCAAACATGTCCGGACTGCGCCGACGCCTACGTGATCCTGGCCGAGAACGCTCCTACCCTCCCGAAGGCCGGCGAGCTCTACGCCGCCGGCGTTCAGGCGGGACGGCGTGCGCTGGGAGAACCGTTCTTTCAAGAGAACGCCGGGCACTTCTGGGGAATAGCCAAGACCCGCCCGTTCATGCGGGCGCTCTGCGGCCTTGCGCAGGTTCAGGATAAGACACGACAGGTTGACGAGGCCATCAGCAACTACCAGGAACTCCTGCGCCTCAATCCGAACGACAACCAGGGCGTGCGATATATCCTCCTGCCGCTCTTGCTGACGCGGGGGCAGTGGGAACCGGCCGAGAAGCTCATCAAGGACTTCCCCGGCGATGTGATGGCCACTTGGCGGTACAGCCGTGCCCTGCTGGCCTTCGGCAAGAAGGGGGATACGCCCGCCGCCCGGAAACACCTGAAGGCGGCGATAGCGGCCAACCGGTACGTGCCCGCCTACCTGCTGGGAGACGAAGAGATAGACGACGGGCCGGATAAGTACAGCATCGGTTCACCGGAAGAGGCCGGCTTCTGCGCCAGCGAGTGCGTCTGCGCCTGGCAGGCAATTCCCGGGGCGCTCGATTGGCTGAGTGCACAGTCGAAAGAGATCCTGCCGGGGCTCGGACGACCGAACGCACCGGGAAAGAAATGACCGGCGCCTGCTGCCTTGGCACCCGTTGTGGCCCCGGGTTTCGGCGGGTATCATGCGGGGGATAGACGCACGACAATCGGGTGACGGAAATGCACCGGGCGGTTTTTTCGGAATCCCCGGTGTGGAATTGCGCGCATGTTTGAGAAGGTGCTGAAGAATGCCGGCGTAAGAAGCCTGGCCCAGATGGCCGGGCGAGGGGAGGTTGCGCGGGCGGGGGGGGTGTGGGGGGCGTCGGCGGCGCTGGTGGCCGCGGCGGTGGCGAGAGTGTGTGGGAGGGTCGTGCTCGTCGTGACGGGGCATTTGGATCGGGCGGATGAAGTGGCCGATGATGTCGAGGTGTTTACCGGGACGCCCGCCGGGCTCCTGCCGGCGTGGGAGGTCGATACCGGGAGCGATCACCTGAGCGGGGAAGTCGGGGCCGAGAGGCTCAGGGTTTGTCAGATGCTCACCGAGGGACGCCAGGCCGGGCCGGAGGTGTATGTCGCGCCCGTGATGGCCCTGCTCCAGCCGGTGCCGACGGCGGCGGCGATCGAGCAGGCCAGAAGGACGCTGCGGGTGGGGCAGGAGTGCGGGCCGGAGGAACTGGCCGCCTGGCTGACCGACGCGGGGTACGACCACGTGGACCAGGTCGAGGGCCAGGGCGAGTTCGCTCGGCGAGGCGGGATCGTGGACTTATTCCCGCAGGGGCTGGCGCAGGCGCTGCGGGTGGAGTTCTTCGGGGATGTGATCGACTCGATCCGGCGGTTCGATCTGGACAGCCAACGCAGCACCGAACGCGTGGACTCCTGCGACCTGGTGACGATGCGAATCTCGCAGGAGACCGACCCGGTCGCCACGACCTGCCTGCTGGAGGCCCTGCCGGGCGACGCGATCGTCTGCCTGCTCGAGCCGACGGAGATACACTCCCTGGCCGAGGAGTTCGCCCGGCGGCTGGGCGAGGACCGCCCGGGTCACGGGCCCTGGCAGGGCGGACGGCTGATCCCCGCCGAGCGATTGTGGGCCGCCATGGACCGCCTCGGGCGGGTGGAACTCAACACGTTCGCCCCGAAGGAAGAGGCCGGCGTGGTGGACCTGGGCATCTCCAGCCTGCAACGGCTGGAAGGCGAGACGCAGGCGGCGTTGGCGGAGCTGTCGGCGATGTCGCAGGAGGCCGCCGTGTGGGTCTACTGCGAGACGCCCGCGGAGCGCGAACGCTTCCAGGAGGTTCTGGCGGCCCAGCATCCGGCGCTGGCCGGGTGCGTGCATCTGGGGCTGGGGCACGTCAACGGCGGGTTCTACTGGGCGGGCGAGGGGCTGGTCGTGGTGGGGCACCACGAGATTTACCACCGATACTCGAAGGTTCGGCGGATTCGCCGGGTGCGGGCGGGCAGGCCCATCGACAGCCTGCTGGACCTGGCCGTGGGGGATTACGTCGTTCACGTCGCCCACGGCATCGCGAAGTTCGAGGGGCTGCGGACGCTGGACTCGGCCGGGGTGATGGAGGAGTTCCTCACGCTGCGGTTCGCCGACAACGCGGTGATGCACTCGCCGGCGTCGCAGATCAACCTGATTCAGCGGTACGTGGGCACGCGGGGCACGCGCCCGACGCTGAGCAAGCTGGGCGGCGGGCTGTGGGCGAGGCAGAAGGAGCGGGCCGCCGAGGCCGTCCAGGACATGGCCGCCGAGATGCTCCGCGTGCAGGCGATGCGGGACGGCGTGCCCGGGACGGCGTATCCGGTGGACACGGAATGGCAGAAGAAGTTCGCCGATGAGTTCGTGTACACCGAGACGCCCGATCAGTTGGGGACGGCGAGGCAGATCGCCGACGACATGAGCCTCTCCCGTCCGATGGACCGCCTGGTCTGCGGGGACGTCGGCTACGGCAAGACGGAACTGGCGATGCGGGCGGCGTTCTGCGCCACCGAAGCCGGACGCCAGGTCGCCATCCTCGTGCCGACGACCGTGCTGGCCGCCCAGCACCACCGCACGCTCTCGGAGCGATTCGCCGACTACCCCGTGCGGATCGACGTTCTCAGCCGTTTCCAGACGGCCAAGCAGCAGGCCGAGACGATCAAGAAGCTCGCCCTCAAGCAGGTGGACATCGTGATCGGCACACACCGGATTCTGAGCAAGGACGTGAAGTTCGCCGACCTGGGGCTGGCGGTTATCGACGAGGAGCAGCGGTTCGGCGTCGCCCACAAGGAGCACCTCAAGACCCTCCGCAGCAGCGTGGAAGTGCTCACGATGACGGCCACGCCGATCCCCCGCACGCTCCACATGGCCCTGCTGGGGCTGCGGGATATCTCCTCGCTGACGACCCCGCCGCTGGACCGCCGCGCGATTCACACCGAGGTCTGCCAGTACGACGAGGGTCGGATCGCCACGGCCGTGCGGCGTGAGCTGGCGCGGGAGGGTCAGGTGTTCCTGGTGCACAACCGGGTGTTCGACATCGAGGCTCTGGCCGAGAAGGTCCGCGGGCTTGTGCCCGAGGCCCGGGTGGAGATCGGGCACGGGCAGATGCACCAGGGGCAGCTCGAGCGGATCATGCGGCGGTTCGTGCTGCGGGACATCGACGTGCTGGTGTGCACTACGATCATCGAGAGCGGGCTGGACATTCCCACGGCCAACACGATGATCATCCACGAGGCCGACCGGTTCGGGCTGGCCGAACTGCACCAGCTTCGCGGGCGGGTGGGGCGGTACAAGCACCGGGCGTATTGTTACCTGCTGTTGCCGGAGGACCGCCCGGTGTCGGCGGTGGCGGCCAAGCGGCTCAAGGCGTTGGAGGAATTCTCGGACCTGGGCGCGGGGTTTCAGATCGCGATGCGAGACCTGGAACTTCGCGGGGCGGGCAATATCCTCGGCAAGGCCCAGAGCGGTCACATCGCGGCGGTGGGGTACGAGTTGTACTGTCAACTGCTGGGCGAGGCGGTGGCGGCGATGCAGGGCCGACCCGCGCCCAGGCCACGCCAGGTCCACGTCGAGTTGGGGCTGGAGGCGTATGTCCCGCGAACGTACGTGCCGGCCGAACGGCAGCGGATGGAGATCTACCGGCGGCTGGCGCGGTGCGAGGAGCCGGCGCAGTTGAAGCAGTTGTGGGCGGACCTGGCCGACGCGTACGGGCCCGTGCCCGACCCGGCGGCGGCGCTGCTGGACCTGGCCGAGATCCGACTCCGGGCCGGGGCACTGGGAATCTCCAGCATCCTCCGCGAGGATCCGGACCTGATCTTCACGTTCACGGACATGGCCGCGGTGCGGACGTTGTTCGACAAGGCCGCCGGCGTCGTGCGAATGCCCGACGCCCAGACGGCGCACTGGCGGCTGCCCGCGGCGTACCTGGAGCCCGGGACGTTGCCCCGGGTGCTGATAAAACGGTTGAGGACGGCCGCCGGTGGGGTATAATCTCCCCATATCTCTAACAGGGACGCCTCCATGCGAATGCGTGAACTACTCGCGGTGCTGTTATTGACGGCCGGACTGGCCGGGTGCCAGAACCAGCCGGACTGGTCGAAGATGCAGTGGCCCAGGCAAGAGAAGGACGTGGCCGCCCAGCCGGCACCGGCGGCGGCGCCGCCCATGGCGGACAAGCCCGCCACCAGGCCCGCCGGCGACGTCGACTCGCGAGCGATCAAGATCAACGACCGCAAGGTCACCATCTCCGACATTCTCAAGAGCGCCGACTACGAGCTGCGGAAGA
Organism: Planctomycetota bacterium; assembly: GCA_026693065.1. Lineage (GTDB taxonomy): Bacteria > Planctomycetota > Phycisphaerae > SM23-33 > SM23-33 > JAPLNA01. The sequence continues at coordinate 1,039 of JAPLNA010000073.1, read as the reverse complement.
TCGGCAAGCCGGCGACGGCGGAGGCCTTCGCCACCGCGGCGGCGCCCATTCTCCTGAGGCACCGCGGGCACCTGGTCGCCGAGGCGCTGCTGTACGGGGCGGCCGAGCGAGGCATGAACGACCAGGCCCGCAAGCACCTGGACGACGAAGTCAAGGAAGCCCAGGACCGATGGCTCGCCGACGCCGGCGGGGACCGGCGGCGGCTGAAGGACAATCTGGCCAAGGAGGGCATGACGATCGAGGACGCCCTGACGCGGTATCGCCGCGACGTGACGATCAACCTGTACCTTCGCGAGCAACTGATCCCCCGCGTCACGATCACCCGCGACACGCTGCTGCAATACTACACCGACCACGAGAGCGACTTCCGCCGCCCGGTGCAGGTGCAGATGCAGATCGTCGAGGCCCCGTTCGAGGCGTTCCTGGCCTCGCCGCTGGCGAACCCGACGGAGCAGGAGGCCCGGGCCGCCAAGGACGCCGCCCGGCAGGCCGTTCGCCAGGCCGCCGCCGCCCTGACGCGGGGCGAAGAGTTCGGCGTCGTCGCCGAGACCTACAGCCGCGGCGTCAAGCGGAAGGAGAAGGGCATCTGGCCCCCCATGCCCGACGGCAGTTTCCGGCAGGAGGCCGTCTCCAAGGCCGCCTTCTCCCAACCCGAGGGCGCCGTCAGCGGCATCATCGAAACCCCCGACGGATTCTACATCGTCAAGACCCGGCGGATCTACCCCGGCAAGGTCGAGGTGTTCGAGGACGTCCAGACCAAGATCGAGGCCAGCATCCGCGAGGAACAGTTCAAGCGACTCCGGAACGAGCACATCGCCGAGTTGGCCGAGCGGGCGGCCATCACCGAGCCCCGCGGGTTCCTCAACACCCTGATGGACCAGACCGTGCGAACCTACTACGGCCCGGTCGAACCCAAGCCGCTGAACCCCGAGCCGACGAGAAGGCCCCAACGGTAATCGCCCCATGACCGACAAACACAAGATCGACGTCGACGCCATCGCCCAGGCCGTGCGGCAGATTCTCAAGGCCGTCGGGGAGA
>JAPLNA010000072.1 GCA_026693065.1 Planctomycetota bacterium | reverse complement strand
CGTGCCGGTGGGCCCGCCGTCGAGGCCGAAGTTGTCCTTCAGCAGCCCGAAGTCCTCCGGGCCGATCTCGCCGTCGTCGTTGGCGTCGCCCAGCGTCCAGCTCTCATGCAGGCCCCAGGGCAGGCCGTCGAGCCCAAAGTTGTCCTTCAGGATGCCGAAGTCTTCCGGGCCGACCTCGCCGTCCTTGTTGAAGTCCCCGGCCAGGTAGTCCGGCCAGGTCGGGGCGCCCGCGGCGAAGGCCTGGATTTCATGCAGGTCTTGAGCGAGTTGAGCCCCAGTAGAGGACGGGGCGTCCATGTGGAACCAGAGGCTCTTGGTGCCGACGGGGACATTGACGGTTATGTCATAGTAAAACAGCCATGGCGGATCATCGTTCGCCCCGACGCTCGTCCACCCAGCCGGAAGCACCCCCGTGGTCTCAGCCAGAGGCAGCGCATAATCGCCCAGGTCTGTCTCATAGTAGCCGCCGAGGGGATCGCCAGCCCAATCGGTCGTGGAGGACTTGAAGGCAAATCCGGAAATACCGCGAACGTGGGCGTACCACGGTTCGCCGTCCACCCGTGGCGCTGCGGGGGTGAAGGGGTCGCTCCAGACCCGGATCGTGGCGATGCGGCTGCCATCTAAGCCGGTGATGGCTTGAGCGTTGTCGGCCTTCCAACTCCAGTTGTCGACCCCGAGATGTGAGTAGTCCCCATAGCCGTCGACGACTTTCCAGATGCCGCCATCTTGAAAGGTGCAATTAGTAGAAATCGCCTTCCCCTGAAGCAAGTTCAAGGGATCGCTGATGTCCGTACTGGCACTACTGACGCCCGGCCAAGCCGCCACCAGAAACACGATGACCGCCGCTTTCAAGACATGTGCCGTTTTCATCTGTTTCTCCATTTCCGACGCAAGACTTGGGGTCCGTTAACCCACGCCCAGCCCGACACAGGACAGGGCCGACCCAACGTCATCCTCGATTGTATCACCAAACGTCGATCTGTCAAGAACGAAGGGGCCAAATCCCTTCATTTCCCCGCGGGGTTGGCCGCGGGCGTTTCCGGCGGCGGTCACGATCAGCCCGAAGCCCTTGCCGCTCAAGCCCTTCGCTTCCACAGCATCGGAAGGGCCGCCGCCAGCAGGGCCAGGCTGACCGGTTCGGGCACGTTGGTCAGGGGATACGTGCCGGTCGGGCCCCCGTCGAGGCCGAAGTTGTCCTTCAGCAGCCCGAAATCCTCCGGGCCGATCTCGCCGTCGTCGTTGGCGTCGCCCAACGTCCAACTTTCGTGCAGGCCGAAGGGCAGGCTGTCGAGGCCGAAGTTGTCCTTCAGGATGCCGAAGTCTTCCGGGCCGACCTCGCCGTCCTTGTTGAAGTCGCCGGCCAGGTAGTCCGGCCAGGTCGGGGCGCCCGCAGCGAAGGCCTGGAGTTTGTAGATCTCGTTGGCGAAGTTCCCGGCGATGCCGGCATTCTCGAACATGAACAACAGGCTCTGTGTTCCCCCCGGAGCGCTGTAGGCGAAGTCATAATAGGCGCCCTCGGCAGCGCTCGCCCAGCCCGCGGGCATGGGGTTGCCCCCGTTGGTCTCCAACGGGATGTCGAAATGGACGCCCCGGGTGTAGTCGATCGGGTCCAGGGAGGTAGTCGAGGTGCTCGAGCAGTAAATCGTCACGCCGTTCAGGGCGCGGTTTCCGCCGGGGTTGGCATACGCCGAGCCCCAGTAGCGAACCGTGCCGACCGCACTGTCGAATCCACTGACGGACACTCTCATGTCGGGATCCGGGGTGTAGTTGTCATGGATTTCCGAGAACTGATACCAACTGCCCGGCGAACTGTCGACGAGGACGCCCAGCCCGCCCGAACCGTACCAGGCATGCTGAGCATTGATGGTCTTGTTCAGCAACAAGTTGTCGGTGTCGCTATAGCCTATGCCGCTGCTGACGCCCGGCAGGGCCGCCAGAACCACCACCGCCACCACCCAGACAGATGTCCTCTTCATGTGAGGCTCCTTTTCCGATATGCCGACGTGTCCCACCACGGCTCCCGCCCGGCCCGATGTCGGGCGATGTGGCTTGCACTGTGTATTGTACCCCCCGCGCGTCCAATGTCAAGGGCCGGGGCGGGAAAACCTTGCCCTTGCGGCGGCTATTCCTCCGACGCGAAGGCCCGGTCCTCGCCGGGACTCAGGCCTTGGGCCTTCGCTTCAGTCCCGACAGAATCGAGACGCCCAACAGGGCCAACAGGCTCGCCGGTTCGGGCACGTTGGTCAGGGGGTACGTGCCGGTGGGTCCGCCGTCGAGGCCGAAGTTGTCCTTCAGCAGCCCGAAGTCTTCCGGACCGATCTCGCCGTCGTCGTTGGCGTCGCCTAGCGTCCAGCTCTCGTGGTTGCCGAAGGGCAGGCCGTCGAGCCCGAAGCCGTCCTTCAAGATACCGAAGTCTTCCGGGCCGACCTCGCCGTCCAGGTTGAAGTCGCCGGGGAGGTAGTCGGGCCAGCCGGCCGTCCCGCCCACCGTCAGCGTGACGTCGTTGCCGTCGCCGCCGGCGTAGGAGACCAGCAGATCCCACGTCCCGCCGGCGCCGACCTTGGGAACGGAGAGAATGCCGCCCTCGGCCAGGCCGGTGAAGGTGCCCGCGACCGGGCCGGTCGAGGTCTTGTTGATCACGGTAAACACGTGCCCCAAGGTCGGGTCGGCACTGAAGGCGACCGAGAGGGATATCCCGTTTATGTCCACCCCGCCGCTCGCGTTGATCGGGGACAGGGCGTTGGCGTTGGGTTGCAGGGCGACGAATCCCGTGCCGCCGCTGCTCTCCCGGGGTTCGACATTCACTATGTTTATGGCGCCCAGCCCGCCGACAACCTGCAATACCCCGGCGCGTTGCCTGCTGATATACAACCGTTGCGCCGCGAGCGTGCCCCCGCTCACGATTAACGTGCCGTGGGCTGTGCCCAGATCCCCGCCGTCGAAGCCGATATACAATCCGTCATAGCTCCCGGTTCCGGTCTGGGTGAAGGAGCCGCCCTGGAGGTCGTAGGTCGACGTCGGGCCCATCGTGAACTGGCCCGCTCCGGTGGCCGCCCCGGCCGTCTGGGTCACCTTCACCAGCCCGTTGACCGTGCCGTACCCCAGCCGCACCACGCCGGGAAACGAGTGCGTGCCGTTGGAGGTAATCTGGGCGCCGTTGGCGACCCTCACCTCATCGCCGCCGGGGGCGGGCACGCCGTCGGGATTCCAATTGGCGGGGGCGTCCCACAGCCCGTCCCCGCCTTCGCCGTCCCAGGTCGTAAACCCCCGCGCCGGCGCCGCCATCAACAACACCGAGAGCACCACCGCCATTCCCATCGCCCCGCTGGTCTTCATGATCTGCTCCTTTGCCTCAATAGGATCCGGCCTCCCATTCCGTTCGGTCGAATCAGCCTATGACTATCGCCGGTGGCGGCGGACGGCCAGGCCGGCCAGCGCCAGCAGGGCCAATGTCGCCGGTTCGGGCACGTTGGTCAGGGGGTACGTGCCGGTGGGCCCGCCGTCGAGGCCAAAGTTGTCCTTCAGCAGCCCGAAGTCTTCCGGACCGATCTCGCCGTCGTCGTTGGCGTCGCCCAACGTCCAGCTCTCATGGTTGCCGCAGGGCAGGCCGTCGAGCCCGAAGCCGTCTTTCAGGATGCCGAAGTCTTCCGGGCCGACCTCGCCGTCCAGGTTGAAGTCGCCGGGGAGGTAGTCGGGCCAGACTGTCCCGCCCACCGTCAGCGTGACGTCGTTACCGTCGCCACCGGCGTAGGAGACCTTCAGATCCCAGTTGCCGCCGCCGGCGACCTTGGGAACGGAGAGAATGTCGCCCTCGGCCAGGCCGGCGAAGGTTCCGGTGATCGCGCCGGCCGATGTCTTGTTGATCACGGTAAAGACTTGCCCCGGGGTCGGGTCGGCACTGAACACTACGTCCAGCCCCTGCCCCAATGAGGCCACGCCGGAGACGTTGATGGGCGAGAGGTTATTGCCATCGGGCCTGAGCGACAGGAGATCATTTGTGGCACCAGCCTCGAAGGTGCCCACGTTGATGATCCCCGCCCCGCCGTCGATCATGAGCCTGCCTTGATTCCTCCCGTACCCCATCCACTGGAGGTCGCTGACGCTAAGGGTCCCGCCGCTCACTTCGACCGTGCCACGACTAGGGAGGTCCCTATCCCCGCCGTCGAATTCCAGGTACAGGGTCGGCGTGCTCATGGTCCCGCCTTGGAGCTTGTAGGTTCCGCAGTTAGCCATCGTCACAAAACTCGAAAACGTCACCGTGCCGGCCGTCTGAGTGACCAGGACAGTGGCCGACCCCGTGGCACCGTACCCATCCCGGAAATACTCGACTCCCTGGTTCTCAGCGATGATGACCGAAACACTGGTGCCGCCGTTGGCCAGCCGCACTTCGCCGCCGGAGGGAACCCCGTCAGGATTCCAATTGGCGGGCGTGTTCCATAGCCCGTCGCCTCCACCGCCATCCCAAGTAACAAAGCCTTGGGTTGGCGCCGCGAACCACAGCACCGACAACCCAACCACCGCTCCGATTGCCCTGCCCGTCTTCATGATCTGCTCCTTTGCCTCAATAGGATCCGGCCTCCCATTCCGTTCGGTCGAATCGGCCTATGACTATCGCCGGTGGCGGCGGACGGCCAGGCCGGCCAGACCAAGCAAGGACAGCGTAGCCGGTTCGGGCACGTTGGTCAGGGGGTACGTGCCGGTGGGTCCGCCGTCGAGGCCGAAGTTGTCCTTCAACAGCCCGAAATCCTCCGGGCCGATCTCGCCGTCGTCGTTGGCGTCGCCCAGCGTCCAGCTCTCGTGGTTGCCGAAGGGCAGGCCGTCGAGCCCGAAGCCGTCTTTCAGGATGCCGAAGTCTTCCGGGCCGACCTCGCCGTCCAGGTTGAAGTCGCCGGGGAGGTAGTCGGGCCAGCCGGCCGTCCCGCCCACCGTCAGCGTGACGTCGTTGCCGTCGCCACCGACGTAGGAGACCTTCAGGTCCCAGGTTCCGCCGCCGGCCTTGGGGACGGAGAGGACGTCGCCCTCGTTGAGCGTCGCGTACGTGCCTGGGACCGTGAACAAACCCGTGACCGGGCCGGTCGACGTCTTGTTGATCGCCGTAAAGACCGTGCCCAGGCTCGGATCGGCCCCAAACTCGACGGAAAGCGAGAGTCCGGTTATATCCACGCCGCCGGAGATATTGATCGTCGACAGGGCGTTGGCGTCGGGCCTCAGATCGAGCAGGGCACCATGGTCCCCGTAATTCTCCTCGTGCGCCAGGGCCCCGACATTGATCGTGCCCAGCCCGCCGACAACCCGAAACACTCCCCATCGCTGTCGGATGATGTGCAACTTGCTCTGCACCGAGAGTGTGCCCCCGCTTACGATGAACGTGCCCTGGGCGCCAGCCAGGTCGCCACCGTCGAATCCGACGTACACCTCCCCTGTGCTGACGGTTCCTCCCTGGAGATCGTAGATACCCGTTGGGCCCAGCGTGATCCAACTCGAATACGTCGCCGCCCCGGCCGTCTGGGTGACCTTCACTGTGCCGTTGACCGTACCGTATCCCACCCGCAACATCGCGTTGGAATGATCCGCGTCGGACGTGATCTGGGCGCCGTTGTCAATCCTGATCTCGTCGCCGCCGGAGGGAACCCCGTTGGGATTCCAATTGTCGCCCGAGTTCCAGTTGACGCCGTCTCCGCCGCCGTCCCACGTCGTAGAACCCCGCGCCGATGCCGCCATCAGCAGCACCGACAACACCACCGCCATTCCCATCGCCCCGCTGGTCTTCATGATCTGCTCCTTTGGCTCAATCGGTTCCCATCGCCGCGCACCCGGCGCGGGCCTTCCAGGCCCCGGCTGATTGTTCTGACATGGCCGCGGGGGTTTTACCACGCCCGCGTGCGCCCGCAACGACGCATCTTCTATTCTACACCAGTACTGTCCGGTTGAGGCTTCTTCGATCCGTTGTAAGTGCTTAACGAGCAAAAGGCTAAATAAAAAAGTGTCCGTAATCGATTTGAATTTCGATTGGCTGTTCTGGCATCCTT